>JAIRLP010000073.1 GCA_031259365.1 Rickettsiales bacterium | reverse complement strand
GGTCCCCAAAACAAAATTCACCCTAAAATGATGTATTATCTTTGACATCTTTTTGGCTAAAGATTCTAAATCTGATGGCCAGGTTATTGGAAACGGAACCTGGAAATTATAAATATCAGCAGGAACTTTATAATTTTCGATCGGACAAGGCTGCAATGTTGGCTTGGTTGCCAATTTCATCCACAATTTCCCTGATGGATCCTTTTCCATAAATCTTTTTTTCATGGCCTGTAATTTAGATGGCGGCAAGAAATAAGGATTATTCAGTACAACTTCATCAAAATATTTGCGCAAATGTTTATATTGAACGACCAAGTCAGACAACGCGCGACAAGACATCGAATGAGCCCAGGCAATTTTATAATCAGCAGATAATCTATAATTTGTTTTACAACTGATCAATCCCTGTAACAAAGCCAATTTCTGACGTGCCAAATTCATTTCAGCCAATTTCTTTTTGGTGCCACTGGTTGCTGACAAAGCAACACCTTCAATGGCAACAACGTCAAATCCATGTTCCAGCGCGGCATACATAGGCATTTTCATACAAGGTTCAATTGGACTGCCACCATATCCATGCATCAAATATACAGTGCCAAAAACAGGTTTTTCACGACTTGCGTATGAAAAATATATGTTAGTCAAAGGCTTTTGATGCCTATCAAGGATTTGTTGATGTTCTTGGAAATAGTTTAAGGATAAATTTTCGTTACTTCGGTCTACGTCTGACATTTTGGTTTATTATTCTCTTTAGTTTCTTCTTAATCTTTATTCGGAGATTGAATTTTATCCTTTTTTTGAAGATTGTCAAATTGTTTATGTTCCATGAATGCTTTTAAACTTGACGGGCACAACGGAATTTTCCTATAATTTTATATATCTCAAGAAAGGAAGGCAGGGATGAAGAAGATTTTGTTAGCTGTTTTTATAGGTCTGGCATTGGCTGGATGTGGTCAGGTTTATGATCGTGAACCTGTTGGTGTTGGTTACGATAATGATGAATTAAAGTTGTCACCTTGTGCATGCATTCGTGTTTGGCAGGCTTAATTCATATTTCTTAACTTAATTCAAGGGGGCAGCGTGGACTATCCGGGTAACTTTGAAATACCGGTTTTTCCAGCGGGAAAACGCATTGCGATTTCCCGCTTTATGGCTATTGCAACGTTGGTTTCTTTTTTAATCATCATTTTTTTATGCGGGATATTAATTTGGTCTGCGCGTTCTGACAGATTAAACCCATTTATGATTTCTGCAAACCTAGTAACGGGTGAATGGCAAGTTGTGGGCCGATCAGATACCACCACTGATTATTCGGTTGAATACACCATGCAAGAATCTGTGGCGGGTAACTTTGTCAAAGATTGGTTCAAAATATCTTCAACACCCGTGGCAAACGAAGTCGCATGGAAGCAATGCGATCGCGCGACATGCGGTTCAGGTGATGGATTAATGTTTGGCACCAGACAGTGTGCAATCTATTGCAGTGTCAGCGATGAAGTATTTTCACGTTTCTTTTATAATACTTTGCCAACTTATCAGGCGCGCGCTGAAAACGGTGAGGTATGGTATGTAAATGACAATGACATAACCATATCCCCAGCGGGCCAAGTTGGCCCAGTCGGCGGCACATGGGAAGTAAGGGCAATCGTATCGTCAGAAACCACAGAAGACTTTGCAATCATTGCCTTTATCAAAATTGCACGCAATAATAATTTCTATCCGAAAACGATGGGATATTACATAGCGGACTTTAATTCATACAGGATGTAGACATGTATCTATGGTTTTATATATCATTTTGAGATAGATAAATTATTACAAGTTCAAGTAATTTTTCAATCCAATATACAATATTGGATTGAAAAATTAAGAAGGAAATGGGATAATTTAGCATCGCCGCAGGTGGTTCGGGCTAAATTAGCACCTGACATCATAATTTTGTTTAAATGTATCAATATACATTTTTCACAAAATTATTTGTCTTGTGCCAATTTCCCTGCGAACAAAATGACATATAAAACCATGGATATCTGTCTATAATGCGTCAACTGATTATGTTTTTTGCTGGCCTTGCATTGTTGTTACTGACATTTGTAACACTGTATTTTTCTGGCGCACTATTTGATGCCAGCAACAAAAGATATATTGATACATTTGTATTTCAACCAAACGATTTATCTGTTGATCGTATCAGTCGCCCAATTCCGGCTGACCAACTGTCAGAAAAATTTATTCGTGAAAGATTAATCAAAAAATTTATCGTGGAATATTTTTATGTAACACCAGACGTTGAAAATATCGCACAAAGAACCGGCAGCCACAGCATCATGTCTGCGATGGCATCGCCAGAAGTTTTTAAAGATTGGAAAAACACCGAAGCTGATACAATTGAAAAACTGGCAGGTGCTAAAATTCTCAGAACGGTCAGTATTGGTGACGAAATTTTAAAAAAAGGTGATTATTGGGAAATTTACTATGAATTGAAAACATGGGAAGAACCTAATAACATAGATGTTGAACCAATTATACATGCTGGTATCATGTATATTAAGATATCTTTTGAAAAGGGTATTCGTAATCAGATTAATGGGCAAGATTTTGATGTTCAAAAATATTTGGACGAAGGCAAGGACCCTGCTGCCATATTTAAGTTCAAGGTCATCGAGGTACGAAGATAAGAAAATGGTTAAAAAATTATTCTTTATTTTTTCTATTCTGACCATATTCTGTGCGCAAAACGTAATTGCCGCAGACGACCCATTTTTGTTTGAAAACTTTGCCATTGTTGACAGTGGTGATGCAGATATTATCACAGATTCTGTGTCATTGGATTTGGATGCTGCGTCGGCAAATGTTGGCAGCTTTGACATTGCTGGGATTATGTTGGGCATGCCCTTTGATGATGTTCAAACATTATTCTTTAAAACCAAGTCTTTGTACGTCCCACGCAAAAAAGACAGCATCATTTACACAATGCACAAGGACTGGAAATACAATCTGGATT
>JAIRLP010000037.1 GCA_031259365.1 Rickettsiales bacterium | reverse complement strand
TCAAGTTCTTATCCTTGGTCCCCAAACGTTCCTTGGCGCCGGATGCGGTTCTTGGGGCGTTAATGATAACGTCTTCACCAGGCAACCAATCCGCCGACGTGTTTACGCCAAACGCATCTGCTGTCTGCAGGGCCACCACCAAACGTTTGATTTCGGTAAAGTTACGACCTGTTGTTAATGGATAATACAACATAGTACGGACGATGCCCTTTGGATCGATAATGAAGACGGCACGAACAGCTTTGGTATCAGATGCGTTTGGTTGCAGCATTCCGTAACGTTTTGCCACGTCCATTTTAATATCATCGATAACTGGGAATGTTATTGCCATATTTTTCCATTTACGGAATTCAATGTTGTTTTCGATTTCACGTAACCAAGCAATATGAGACATCAAGGAATCAATGGACAAGCCGATGACTTCAGTGTTCATTGCACGGAATTCTTCAATCATAGACTGGAAAGTCATAAATTCAGACGTGCACACTGGGGTGAAATCTGATGGATGTGAAAATAAAATAACCCATTTGCCTTTATAATCGCTTGGGAAATTCACAGTACCATTGGTGGTGCTGGCCACAAATTCTGGTGCTGGGGCACCAATCGAAGGCATGGGAATCACCGGTTCGCTGTCGCAATCGCAGTCATAATCACAACTTAAAAAATCATGCATGGTATTCTCCTTGTTTTATATAATCTATTTATATAGTATCGGATTAGAATTTAAATACAATAAAACTTATCAAAAATTCACTATTTGATGACTTGTTTCTTTTCCTAAAAGAACATAAACGACCGATTTCTGCGGATTTTAGTTTTTAAAGTCAGATGATGTCAGGGTGATCTTTTTAGCGGCTTTTGAATGATCCTGATCCTTTTCCAAATCGTGTTTATATTTAAAGGTTACGGTTTCGCTTTGAATGTTGGCATTCTTTAAACGGAATATAAAAGTTTGTGCGTATGGGTGACCAAGTTTTGTGGGTTCAAACGCCCCAGGTGTTTTTGTTTCGGTTAATAATTCTGTCATTTGCAAAGATGTTGGATCTTCCAAATACCATGAATAACCAATAGCACTGTTATACATCAATTTAACTTCATAAGTTTTATCAGGTTGGGTTGAATGGCCTGTGCATATTGCAAACATTGATGCGAAAAGTAATGTGATATATTTTTTCATAATTGCCCCTTTGTCGTTATGCCAAACTTTCTGGAACAATATTGGTGATCCATTTCCACGTACGACGCCAGAATGATGCGTCAGGCGACTTGTTGAATTCTTCCATCGGTGCACCTTTGGCACGTTGTCCGGTCCATTTCGTTTTGCCATCTTCCACAGTTATTTTCCAAGATGTTTTAGTGTCTTTCAAAATTATTCCGCGCAATTGAACTGCGAATTCCGGATTGTCAAAGATCGCCACATTTTCAGTGTTACATAATGCGGAACGGATGCATAGCCCATCAACAAATTCAATATAAAAAATTGCTCAAGTGCCAGGAATGTAACATATAAGATTTTGTTGCATCAAATCAAACAGTTTTCTTTCAAATCGGTAATATATGGCTTTAATATTATTTTGTTGAATTTGGGCATTTTTAACTTTACTCTTGCCAAAATGTGGTAAGATATTAAATAATATGTGGCAGAAATAAAGAAGGAAGAAAATATGAAGCGTTCTGATATTGTAAGATCTATACAGGTTCAATTTAAACGTATGCGTCCAAATGATGCAGCTGCTATCTTGGATACAGTGGCGGAACAATTAATAGATTCAGTCGCAGCAGGTGACAGAATAGAAGTTCGTGGATTTGGAACATTCCAACCGCGTGCCCGCGCAACAAAAGTTGGTTATAACCCATGCACGGGTGAACCTATGCATTTAGAAGCAGGAAGAACGATCTTGTTTAAACCTAGCCGCGAATTAACAAAGAAAATGAACGACGCTTAAGGCGGTCGGGAAATAAATTAACAAAAACGAATGGATTAAGAATGTCGTTATTTGGTAAAAAGTCTGGTATTAAAAATCGTAACCGTGATCGCTATGACCGTGTTCGTCGTTTGATATGGATCAAGTGCGAAGCTTGTGGTCGTTTAGTTTACTATAAAGATTACAAGGCAAACAATTATATCTGCCCGAAATGTAATCGTTCCTTTATAATGTCCCCAAAACAACGTTTTGATTTGTTGTTTGATAATAATAACTGGGCAAAAGTTACTTTGCCGGTTGTGTCTGACGACCCGTTGAACTTTACAGATCGCGTAGATTACAAAGAAAGATTGGCTGAGGCACGCGAAGATACAGGTTATAATGACGCTGTTACAACAGCCGATGGTGTTATTGGTGGAATTTCAACAACTATTTGTATCTTGAATGGTGAATTCATGATGGGATCTGTTGGACGCGCCGCTGGTGATGGCATTATTGCCAGTATGGAACATGCGCTGGAATTGAAGCAGCCATTTATTATGGTAACCAGTGGCGGTGGCATGCGTATGCAAGAAAATATCTTGGCATTGATGCAGATGACCCGCACAACTGTTGCGGTGAATAAATTACATGCAAATGGTATCCCTTATATTGTATTGTTAACTGATCCCACATTCGGAGGTATTACAGCATCCTTTGCTATGTTGGGCGACATCCATATTGCTGAAGCAGGCGCACGTATCGGTTTTGCTGGCC
>JAIRLP010000023.1 GCA_031259365.1 Rickettsiales bacterium | reverse complement strand
ATATGATTAACAAGGCGTTTATTGAAGTCATGAGTGAAGGTGACGCACATGGTCGTCCATTTACATTCCCAATTCCAACATATAACATCACCAAAGATTTCCCTTGGGAACATCCAAATGTCAGACCTTTGTTTGATTTGGCTGCAAAATATGGAATTCCAAACTTTCAGAACTTTTTGAATTCTGATTTGAACCCAACGGACGTTCGCTCTATGTGTTGTCGCTTGCAATTGGATGTGCGTGAATTGTTAAAGCGTGGCGGCGGTTTATTCGGATCTGCTGAAAAAACTGGTTCTATTGGCGTGGTTACAATTAATCTGGCCAGACTGGGGTACAAGAACAAAGGCAACCGCGAGGCTTTGTTTGCAAATTTGAAAAGACTGATTGATTTGGCACGTGATTCTTTGGAAATCAAACGTGAAATTATCACCAAGGACATGGAACGTGGCTTGTATCCATTTACCAAAAGATATTTGGGCAGTTGGAAAAATCATTTCTCGACCATTGGGGTAAATGGCGCAAATGAAATGGTTGCGAACTTTACAAATGGCAGCGATGATATTTCAACAGATTTTGGAAAACAATTGGTGTTGGACGTAATGGACTTTATTCGTGACAACTTAGCTGATTTCCAAGAAGCAACAGGTAACCTGTACAATCTGGAAGCAACCCCAGCAGAAGGTTGTTCGTACCGTTTTGCAAAAACAGACGTTAAAGAATTTGGTGAATCTGTTATCACAGCTGGAACCATTGATGCGCCTTACTATACCAATTCAACACAGTTGCCGGTTAACTATACCGATGATCCGTTTGTTGCGCTGGAACACCAAGAAGATTTCCAACGTAAATACACAGGCGGCACAATGTGGCATATGTATCTGGGCGAGCCAGTTTCAGATGGCGCAGCTGCTATGAAAATTATCAAAACAATATTCGAGAATTATAAGTTGCCATACATGACACTGACACCAACATTCTCGACATGTCCAAAGCATGGCTATTTGCCAGGCAAACATGAATATTGCCCAAAATGTGATGCAGAATGCATAGCTAATAACAACGAACCAAAATAAAAAATCAAAGGAGAAAAGGAATGCAGGGTAACACAAGTGCAACATCAAGAACAAAATGCGAAGTATTCTCACGCAGTATGGGATTTATCCGTCCGGTAAGTGGTTTTAACGTTGGTAAATATGCAGAATTCAGTGAAAGAAAAGTTTTCAAAGAAGATAATGCAATGTCTACAGGTGCCAGACATCAAAATTTGTTGAAAAAAGCAGCTTAATAAAAACATGAAACAAATACAAATTGGCGGTCTGACATCCTTTACCACGATTGATTATCCGGGTAAACTGGCTGCCGTTCTTTTTTTGACAGGTTGTCCAATTAGATGCAAATATTGCTCTAATCCTCATTTACAGGTTTTACGTGATGGTGAATATGATCCAGAAAAAGTTATCGAATGGCTGGCGGATCGTCGTGGCAAATTAGAAGCGGTCGTTTTCTCGGGCGGCGAAGCTTTGATGCAGGGGGATGCCACAATTGATTTCATGAAACGTATTCGTGATATGGGGTTTTTGATCGGATTGCATACTTGTGGTTTTTACCCATCCGTGTTTGAAAAAAGTTTACCTTTTATTGATTGGGTTGGATTAGATTTCAAAACAAATAAAACTAATTATCAAAATTTAACAGGTGTCGATATTGCATATGAACAAATGTTAAAGACATTAGATATCTGGATTACATCCGGCAAGCCCGGCGAGGTTCGCGTTACCTGCGACCCGCGTTTTATTGCCAAGGATTCACTGTTGGAAATCGCCGGACTTTTGTCCGATCGTGGTGTAAAGAATTTTGGAATTCAAAAGTATATTCCGCATTACGAGAACGGCCAAGACCCGACCACGGATGCCTCAAGACTGCAATTTTTCAATGATGATAAATTAAAAGAAAAAATAAATGCTGTGTTTGAAACAGTTTGCTGGCGCGAATAATTGTGTGAAATTTTAAAGAAAATAGGCCGTCCAATGGACGGCTTTCATATTGTTTTCCAATTTGCAGTTATTTGCACAATTCTACCGCATACATTTCGTCATAATTCACTTCACTCGCAGCCCCGCAGAATAAACGATAATGACAAGTGCTATGTTCCGCGCCCATTGCTTTCATTGTGTTGTACGGAATAATATTGACCAAACAATAACCTTCGCCATAAGCCAAATATTCCCAAGGCTGTTCGACAGACAAAAACATTGCGGTTTTCTTTTTATCGCCGATCGCTTTGATTTTATCTGTCGCCGCAATTTTTATAAGAAAATATCCGCGTTCGCCGGTTGCGATTATGGGATTGTTTAATCCGGCGTTATCGTTCTTTTTTATTTCTGCCTGCACGACTGCATAATCTTCCGATGTTGCGGTTCCCGCGACAGATTTATCGCAACCGCACAGCAATGCTGGCAACGCCAGCGCCAGGCATATTGTTTTTGCACCAAACAATTTTTGGAGCATTGTCGGTGCTTAGCCTGCTTTATATTTAGAAAGAGTTATTGTAAATCCTTTTGTATACGGTGGCATTGCAGAAAGTTGCGGACACAAATCTATAAAATTCATTCAGCCGGTTTCAACGCAATACGCCTGTAAGGTTTTCCCACGCATAAGCCGCAACCGGCGGAACCAATCAGTTCCCACAGGCGCGCATTCCCGTGCAGCAGTGCAAGCAAATGTGGTATGATATCCTCTCGCACCAAACTTTCATCTGTCTATATATGTTTATGTATACATATATATAT
>JAIRLP010000027.1 GCA_031259365.1 Rickettsiales bacterium | reverse complement strand
TCTTTTGTTTTTTTCATCATATGCGCACCAATGTTATCCCTAAGAATTTAATTTTGTTTCCATGAAGGCGAACAAAAGGAATATTGCTTTTTGTGCTGCTGTATTTTCTTTCGTGTTTTACAAAATCGTGCGGGGTCATCCCTAAGTTTTCAACCAGCTTTTCAAACATCAAATAAGATTGCGGATTATTTTGGTAATAAGGCTTGATTGAATAGAAATGGTAAATTGCCGGATCTGCGGTATAAATTTCAGGCGGCAAATTTTCTTGATGCGGAATATAATTATATCGCATTGGTAATTCAGAAATTCTTCCATCTAATCCGATATTTATCAGATCTTGATCCGGATACATCAATTCACAATCAACTGAAAGTAATTCTGGCATCTTAGAGAGATTGATGAGTAAGACACCAGAATTCACATATGTCCCACTGTTGATTTTTTGACCCAAGAGCACCTTTATATGTTCATCGCGACCAAGTGCGGCACCAAAGTCTGGAACGCCACCCAGGGGCGAATTTTTGATATCAAATTCAAATAACCGTGTTAAATCTTCCAAAACGATTGTATCCGAATCCAAATAAATCATTCTGTCAACATTCGGAAATATCTTATGGGCAAACAAACGATGGAAGATCACAGGGCTCCATCGAACATAATCCACAGCCCGATATGGGTTTTCGCGTGGACGCACAACACGCCAAACTAAACGGCAACCAGAACGTTTGACCAGACGTTCTATCTTTCTTCTTCCCTTGGTATATGGTGCAACCATGCAATAAAACGTGTAAACAGTTTCTGGTTGTTTAGTTTTTAACACAGAATAAATCGAAGCCAGTGCCAGCTTCCAAAATTTCGTATCAAAAGAATACAATATATTTACCATTTCAAAACCTGAGCGAAAATACGATTTTTTCGGGTTAGATATTTCTTTGGGATTAATTTTACTGTTTCACGCAAAGCGTCACGGGCTTCTTTTTGATACATTCTGAACTGGGATGGTTTGAATATCATTTCCATCAGCATATACTTGAATGTATCGTTAAAATAGAACTGCCAAAAACCATTGTCATATTTATCCAGCAGGTTCATAGTCACATGTTTAAACAACGGTGCAAAAAACAAAAAAGTCTGCGGTGAAAACTTTTGCTGTGTTATACTGCTTTCGTGGATACGGTGATATGTTGATATAAGCGGTGTTTCAACGATACGCTTGGCTTTGTAACTGATGTCCAACATAAATCCAAGGTCATCACCCAAAGTTATAAAATCAGTTATAAAGCGTACATCGCCGATCAAATCACGCTTATAAATTCTGCGCCAAATCCAGCACCAATTAAACGTTTTGCCCCAAGATAGATAAATATTAGCCTTGGATTGCCAGGTAAAAGTCATTGGGATCGAAGCCGCATTATCTCGGGCGATAAATTTAAAATTATCGGGCACTATTGTTGTCTGGGCGCCAACCATATCAGCATCCAGCGCCAGTGCAATATTCAGCAAGCCTTCTAAACCAATTTCTGTAAAACAATCATCACTGTCCAGAAATGCAATATAATCACCGGATGCAATATCCAGCCCACTGTTTCGGGCGGCAGATATTCCCAGACAAGCGGGATGTTTGATCAATTTAAAACGTGGATCAGAATCACAAAATCTCTGAATCACTTCACAAGAAGTATCCGTACTGGCATCGTCAACGATAATGCATTCCCAATCCTTCAAAGTTTGGGCTGCGACAGAATTTAAACAATCCGGTAAATATTTTTCATAATTACGATTTGGAATAATAATCGATATACGTGGCATGGCAGACCTAGTTTGTATAATAACAACTGCCGCCACTGTAAACCCCAGCGCCGGTTGTATCAGAAAAAGAGCCACCTGCTGCTATGAAACAACTGGTAACTGGAATGCCAGTATAAGCTGTTTGAGTTTGCGACCATTGCCACATATCTAGACCATATGTATTCAATGCACCAACGCTTGGACAAGCACCCCAGTTAACCATTGTCGAAGTACAAGGTGAACACAGGTTGAAACTAGTACGCTTTGCGTATGTATAGGCCTGTGCTGTTGTACCACTATCTGGGCACGCAGTGCATGCACTGTTAAGGGTATATTGACCCGAAGAGCATTTTAGGGCACTAGTACCATAGTCCTGATAAAACAAAACAGAACAACTGTTATAAGCTTGCACTTCTTTTTTATACATAAAAACCGTAACTGCGGTTATCAACAGTGAAAATACTTTTGTTATTGTTCTCATTTTATCTCTCCATTCCCAAGACTTTGTTTAATTTGGCGATATCATCTTCACTAAAAGAAAATCTGATGTTTCTGTTATCGCTGATATCAAATTTTTGTGCTTCTGCAGGCCCATCGCCATACAGTGACTGCTGCATCGTTTTTATATTGCCCAGTGCACGTTCATATTTCTTTTCTGTATCATTCAGTGTTTTTTGGAAAGACTGCCTTTGGAACAAAGTCTGCAACATTCCAGAATAAGTAAATTGAACATCTTTGGACAATGATTCTATATCTATTGGATACAATGCATAGACCAGTCCGGTAAATGTAGGCGCCGTGTAAGTTAAAGAATCACCCAATGCTTTCGCTTTGGTCGCATTGCGATATCTTTTCACCAATTCCGCATTTTGACGTGTGACCAGTTCCCACATCATTCCGTTGATTTGACCATTATCGAAATACTGCAAATATTCTCTATTGGCATTTCGTAAGGCAGTTGTAAATATAATGTTTGCTTCTTCATTGCCGATAGAATCTGGATTTATTTTTCCACGGTTGTTAAACAACCATTTTAAATATTCTTTGTTTTCTACATTCATAAACCGGACAGTATGATGTTCCAACGGATTTTTTCCCTTTGGATTTGTTGATACGAACAAGGAATCAAAATCTAATTTATCTTTTAACTTAGAATTCAGATAACGTAATTCACGTGGGAAGGCCTCGCTGATTTTCCCAGTCTGGACAAAGGCTGCACGTCGATCCATAATTTCGTTCCAACGTGCGGTTATTTCCATCTGCAATGCAAAAGCACCCAATTGTCTCAGGCTTAGTCCGGTAATATCCAACTGGGAATCCAGGAAATGTTTAAATTCATGCGAAAACATGAATTTAATTTCTTTGTTCAAAGCATCGCAATAGCTAATCGCTTCGTTGGTTGCATCCGGGCTGGATTCAAAATAAACCAACTTGATCAAGTTCAGACTGTTGATATAGGCGATTGGCGATTCCAACTTATCCAAATCTTTTACAGTCTTGATATTTACTGTATCAATTTCGACGCGTAATGGACGATTTTTGGCCGCTTCCATATATTTTGCACGGACCCCAGGTTCCATTTTGGCAATCGTATCAACATCTGTTTTTGGACCATCAGATTCTATGATTTTCAAAAATTCTGGTGTTGGCAACCCCATTAACATGCGTATATTCAGGGAATCGACTGGCAGTTTTGCACCGACTGAATCCACTTTATCAGTCAAGGTATCTGGCTGAACGCTAATTTCAGTTGACTGGATATTT
>JAIRLP010000071.1 GCA_031259365.1 Rickettsiales bacterium | reverse complement strand
GTACTAATGAACTAAAAATCTACTAGCCTTGTCTGTAATGGTTACGGGCAATGAACTTAATACCTAAGGAAAATAAAATGATGAATGGAACAGTAAAATGGTTCAACACAACAAAAGGTTTTGGATTTATTAAATCAGAATCCGGTGGTGAAGATGTATTCGTGCATATTTCTGCTTTGCAGGCAGCAGGTTTGCAATCTTTGGCAGATAATCAAAAGGTTACTTTTGAAATCTCTGAAGAAAGAGGACGCAAGTCAGCAACAAATCTGAAATTGGTTGCTTAATCTTGTAATGTCAGAATGCCTCATCGGAAACGGTGGGGCTTTTTTAATTTGAAGTTTTTGTTTGTTCTGCGTATAATGAATCATATGTGACCAAAAGGAAAAGCCATGGAAAAGAAATTAACCACAAAACAAGGAATAGGATTGTTCGCAGCGATCATAGTGTTTGTTGGTCTGCTGTTTTATATCATGCCGATGTATACCGTTTATTCTAATCGTTTGGCAGGTGAAGCTGAATTGGCCCGCGCAGAAAGCAATCGTCGCATTGCAATCGAAGAAGCTAATGCAAAACGCGAATCAGCCAAGGCTTTGTCCGAAGCGGAAATCATCCGTGCCCAAGGTGTGGCCGAAGCAAATAAAATTATCGGCGACAGTTTAAAACAGAATGAAAGCTATCTGCGTTATCTGTATATCCAAAGTTTGTCTGAATCAGAAACACGCGGTAACAAAGTTATTTATATTCCAACCGAAGCAGGATTGCCAATTCTGGAAGCAGGACGCAGCAACCTATAAAATTGAAACTGGGAACTCGCCGAAAGGCGGGTTTTCTTATAATAGGTATTTGACAAATATAATTTTAAGTGTTAAATTCTGTCTATTGAAGGTGAAACAATGAATACATATTATTATCAACGTTATTTGAATGGCATGATTACCAGTGATATTGATTTGGAAACAACAAATTACAGTATCAGATTAAACAAAGAATGGTTTATTGGTCAGATGGGGGCTGCTTTTAAGATCTTGTCAAATACCAAACGCACAGACAAAGGCACGGTTCCTGTTTCCCCAGAATACGTTCAGGCTTACAACGATAAAACAGTTCCAAACCCAGAATCCAATTCATGGTTGTCATTGTTTATGAAATATCAATTGTTCAAAAGACAATCCCAAGATTATATGAAAGGGTTGTGGTCTCCTGATATTCATCAACTTATGGAAGAAATCGTCATTAATACCAATTGGAATCAAAATCTATTAAACTGGTTTCGTGACCCTATTGATTATTTATCTGGTATTGGTTCGCTGCAAATTAATGAACAGATGCGAAATAAAAATAAACCAGGCATCGCATTTACAACTCAGAATATGGATGGTCTTAGACTGGGGTATCATGAAAACTTTGCAGTTCCGCAGTTTGGCGAAATCTATTGTGAAACCAAGGATGAACGTCCAACACATTTAATGGACTATTTAATGAAAGTCGAAAATAAATATACGCCAGACAGATTCTATACGATTATGATGTGCAAAAAGTTACCGCATGAAATCTTTGGCGGTCATTCTGGCAGATAAAACAAACCCGCCAAACGGCGGGTTTTATTATTGAAAATTATCAGCATAAGTTTTATGATAGTGATACATAAAAGGAAACGCGATGCCGTATTCAATAACTTATAAATCCCCAATCGGGAACTTGCTATTGGTCAGTGATGGACTGAACTTGACCGGCTTGTGGATGGAAGGGCAAAAATATTTTGCATCTACCGCAGGTGACGATCTTGCGGAAAAAGATTCGTTACCGGTTTTTGATACAGTGCGTAATTGGCTGGATAGATATTTCGCAGGAAAGAAACCAAAGATTTCAGAACTGCCCTTGGCGCCACAGGGAACAGAATTCCATCAAAAGGTATGGAAGATGTTATGCAAGATTCCATACGGCAAAGTTATTACATATAGTGATATTGCAAAAGAAATAAAATGCAAATCCGCTCAGGCCATAGGTGGCGCTGTTGGTCATAACCCAATTTCAGTGATTATTCCTTGTCATCGTGTGGTTGGGGCTTTTGGCAGTTTAACAGGGTATGCTGGCGGGATGGATAAGAAGATAAAGTTGCTGGAACTGGAACATGTTGACCTGTCAAACTTAACGCGTCCAACCAAGGGAACCGCTATCTAAAATAAAAAGCCACCGAATGGTGTTTTTTTATTATTTCTTTTTTGATTTGTTAAACCAACGTTTTCTGTTTGGCCTTTGGGTGCTTGTCTTATTTGCTTTTGTTGGTTTCGGCAAAGGGACTGCTTTCTTTTCAGTTGGTAAACCTGTTTCAACTTTTAACAGTTTGCAAATATCGCGCCATTTTTTGTGGTCGTTTGTTGTTAGCAAATTAATGGCAGTTCCATCAGCCCCAGCCCGAGCCGTACGACCAATGCGATGTATATAATCTTCGGCTGCCTGTGGCAGGTCGTAATTGATCACTGTGCCAATATGAGAAATATCTAGTCCGCGTGCAGCAATATCAGTTGCCACCATGATATTACATTTCTTTGATTTGAATTCGGATACTGCTCTTTCTCGTTTCGCCTGACTAAGGTCGCCATGCAATGCACAGACCAAAAATTTATCTTTCTTTAATTTTTTCATCAAGCGTTCCGTGCCGTATTTGGTTTTTGCAAAGACCAGAACTGAATCAGGTTGCTTGTCCAACAGGTCGCTTAGAACAGAATATTTTAATTCATCTGTGGTGCGGATTAATTCTTGGGTTAAATTATCAGTGACGGTGTTTTCTTGACCACATGATATACGTTTTGGGTTGTGCAAATATTTACCTGCCAAATCCATAATATTCTTGGGGAATGTCGCAGACAGCATCAGTGTTTGACGGGCAGGGGATATTTCAGCAACAATGCTTTCCAGTTGTTTTCCAAATCCCATATCCAACATGCGATCAGTTTCGTCCAGTACCAAAAAGTTGGTTAATCCCAGACGCAGTTTGCGCTGTTTTAATAAATCATTGATACGTCCTGGTGTGCCAACAATCAAGCGTGCACCCAGTTTAATTTCTTTGATTTGTTTGTCGATGGATGCGCCGCCAATTAACAAAGCAGTCGGAATTTTGATCGATTTACCCATGATTTTTTTGGTTTCAATCAAAACCTGGCTGGCCAGTTCGCGTGTTGGCAACAAAACCAAAACGCAATCACTGCTGTTCTTTAACAGGTGCGCGATCGCAGGAATTGCAAATGCAGCTGTTTTACCAGTTCCCGTCTGGGCATTACCCAAGATGTCTTCGTCGGCCAGCGCCAGTGGAATAACTTGTTGCTGAATAGGGGTCGGTTCAATGTATTTTGACGCGTTTAACGCATCCAATATTTTGCTTGGAATTCCCAGGCTTTTAAAAGTATTAGTCATATTAAT
Organism: Rickettsiales bacterium; assembly: GCA_031259365.1. Lineage (GTDB taxonomy): Bacteria > Pseudomonadota > Alphaproteobacteria > Rs-D84 > Rs-D84 > JAIRLP01. Next base: position 2,885 of record JAIRLP010000071.1, on the reverse strand, counting down.
TTCTTGTGTTTTCAAGGTTTGTATCGAAACCCTTCAACGCAAATTTATTTGAATGAATATCGAATATTATGCGGCATTGTATTATAAAACAACGCAAAAGCAAGGCTTTATATTGCGGTTAGATTATATGCTTTTTATCAGAAAACAAATTGTACGACAGGGTGAATATCTTTTTTAATCCAGTCCAAATTTTATTTTTATTCTTTTGAGTGGTGGTGTCGGCGTTTTTGGACATCTTGTGTGAAACAACAGTCATGATTTTCTTTAATATCATTTCTGTGTCTGTATCGTTGGGAACGTGGCCAATATACTGCTGAGTATATTTTCTCATATCGTTTAACAATGATACAACTTCTCCTTGGCAATCTGACAGAATCCAGGGGTCGTCTCTGTATTCTCTGACGTTATATTTATAATCATAAAGGATTCCGTCAAAATCTTCGTCAGTGTGATAGTCGTGGACCACCCTAAACAGAAAGTCCATCCCGGCCCAGAAATCCAGTTTGTTTTCCAGAATATAATAGAAAACCTTGGCCACAAGCGTTTGTTTTGGATGGTCTATTTTGACATCGTTATCATCCAAAAACTGATTAAAGTCATCACCAATTTTTTCGTCTTTATAACTGACAACTATGCTGATCAATGTTTCGTCAGTGTATCCCGGAAACGGACCATAGTCAGTGGATAATAGATTGTCTGCAACTTCGCGAACGGACGCCGCATTCAACAGCCCAGCACGAAACATCGCGCCCATCAGGACAATGTCGCGTGAAAATTTATGAATAAGAAATTTCTGTATGTCCATGCCGTTTACCTTGGCCAGTAAAAGAAGCCGATTATTTTTCGAACAAATGAATTTCTTGTCAAGTGTTCCTTGTCCAAAATCCATTTTTTATCATATTGCATTGTGTATGAAAATTCCAATGGATATGTTTTATTATTTTTAATGCTTTGTAGTACAGAATCTGCAATTTCGGCATCGTGTATGCGGTATATTAATTCGCGTTGTCCGTTTCAAGTAATCCTTGCACAGAATAAAGCATTTGGTTTGTTTTTATACTGGCCTTTTAGTGCGGCGTCTATTCTGTCTTCGAATTGTTCGGACAAATCCATTTCTGGTTGCAAAGGCATGTCATTATTGCCCAGTTTATTAAATTTTATCTTTAATGATAAATGCCAAGGAAATGCTTCCTTGGGGTTAAATTTTAACAATGCAGAATTGGCAACCATAACGGCAGGTAGGTTGCCCTTTTTTAATTCAACCAGTTGATACATTTCATCTGGAATTATTACCCGAACTTGTTTCATGTGCGTCTCTTTGTGGTAATCGTATCGGTTATGACTTTTTAACTGGTGGATTTGTTCTTCTGGCGCGTTTATTGTTCTTTTGATATTCACGTCTTTGTTTAGTGATTTCATATAAAACAATTCCTGTGGATGTGGCCAAATTAAGACTTTCGATAATTCCATACATTTCAATTTGAACACATGCGGAACTTCTTTCGACGGCCAGATTGCTTATACCTCTGGCTTCACTGCCAAACCAAACCGCCAACCTATCTTGTGTAAAATCGCCATCTTGTAATATTACATTGGTCTTGCCCTTGATATGTGGTGATGTTACAACAGATGTATATCCGTTCTTTTCAAGATATTCAAAACATTCTTCTGTGGTTTTGAACTTTTTTACAAAAGACCATTTTATCGCTGATACAGAAGTTTTTAACAAATTTCGATTGCCGCGCATGGATTCCCAAGACGCTGGAACGATGCCTTTGCTGTCTACGATGTAAAGTTTTTCAACACCCAGTGCATTGATGTTACGTATAACAGTGCCGATGTTTTTTGGATCACTTGGTTCTTCCAGAACAGCTATTAGATATTTACATCTGCCGACTTTTGCGGCATCAGCTTTTTGGCGAAGACTACTTTTTGTTGGATCGATGCGTGTCATTATGACCCCCTTTCTTGTTTTTTTAATTATATCAACCAATCTGTACAAATAAAGCGAAAAACATTATAAAGCTGGCCAGGTTGGACACGAACGGACGCAGGGCAAGGTGACAAACAAAAAAGGTCGTATTTCTACGACCTTGTCTAACTTGACTTCCAACTTCTCCAGAGGCTCTGGCGGACAGGCGACACAACTTGCAATTATCGAACTGAGAATGTTGATAAGTTTAATGCTCTATCAAAGAAAATACAGCATTTTATGATGTCTTAATTAACAATATTTTCACAGGTTCCAGTTTCAAAGAAATTTACAATATTTTGAAATGCGATCTTATCTGTATTATCCCAAGCATCTGTTGTGCGTGCTGCGATATGCGGTGTTGCTATGAATTTATTATTCGGTAATTTCATAAATGCTTCGTTTTCGTAATATCCATCCTGGGCAATTGTGGCAATTTTACCAGATTCCAAAGCAGACAATAACGCATCAGAATTAATTAACCCAGGGTTGGCAACATTAACCAATATAACACCATCTTTCATCTTTGATATTTTTTCTGAATCTATGAAATCTTTGGTGTCAGTGTTTGAAGTAATGGCAATAAAAATTAAATCACTTTGACCCAAAACCACATCCAGCGGTGTGGTTTCACCAGTGCGATTCCAATATTGAACATCCGCATCAAATCCATATTTTAATATTTTATAAACTGCTTTATTTATATTTCCAAATCCAATCAGACCAATTTTCAATTTATTAAACTGACGCGAAACGGGTCTTTCTTGCGTTTTATTAGAAAATGTAATTTTTCTTAACACGTCCAATCCCAATCCAATCGCCATTTCTGCAACAGATTGCGAATTAGCACCCGGGGTATTTGTTATCGTAATTCCAAAATTTTTTGCAGCTTTGGCATCTATAAACACATCAT
>JAIRLP010000057.1 GCA_031259365.1 Rickettsiales bacterium | reverse complement strand
TTTTCCAGATTCGTTCTTTTCATCATATGGTTGTTCTGTTTCGCCCTTAAGACGTTTTAAAACAGCTTCTTCTGTCATACCTTTGGAAGACATTCCTGACGCACCATATTTTGCACGCTGGGCCGCCAAAGCCTTTTTGACCAGATTGGCCTTGGTCTTTTCGTCTTCAGCGATTTGGTCCAAGATTTTTTTCTTTCCGAATTGGCCTCTTTTTTGGCTTTTCTATTGTCTAATACATCTGTTACATCAGATACGATTTGTCCCATATTATTCTCCTTTATATGCTGTATCGCCCATTCATTGTGATGGACAATACTGTTGCCGACAGTGGCTCACTGCCTTCTATTTTCCACAGTGGTTTTATGACATCATCGATTGTGCCGATTAAATTGATTGATATATCGCCGGAATATCCAGGCGAATTATCATCCTGTATATCATTTGGCAAAGGTGTGCGAAAACCATTCATGAATAATGACTTTGTGTTTAAAACACGTGCTGCTAATTTCCGAATTCGGATTTTATTTGGTGCATGCTTTCCTGACAGCAAAGGCAATCCAGCCGCGCTGGATGCAAATCCATATTTATTACAATCTATTATCGAATCGGCTGTAAACTTTTCTATGGATGTTTTATCGCCACGCGTCACCACAACAAATGTTTCCCCATCGATCACAGCGACTGATTTGAAATCGCCTTGGGTCTTATATGTTCCCCATGCGGAAATACCCAAGACAGAATTTTTATTCAGAACTGCAATATCTCCGTTTGTCGGGACAATGAATAATTGATTCGTTTGATCGTTATAAGCCAGATCAACAGGCCTTTTCATTAAGTGCTTGGACAACGAACAAAGATCAGTCGCACTGTATGTTTCGCCCAAATCATCCAAAGTTAATTCACGAATATCTTGTCCACTGCTGGATATGAATATGGTGCTGCCTTCTATTTTCTGTGGCGGCAAATATCGCGATACGACGCTGCCAACAGATGTATGTTGTTTTATATTTACCGACGATGGTGTCAGTGGCTTGTTAGAAATAGCCCATTCTCCAGCCGAAGTCAGAATCTGCAGGTTATCACTGCTGACCACGGTGTAAATCTGTTGACGTTGTTCCGATAACAACGTGATAAAGATGGCTTCGTCATCCAATCCTGTGCCAACATCAAAGTTATTATGAATTCCCATCTTGAACATCCAAACGCCACTTGGCCAACCGCGCGATCCACCAAAGACCAATCTATCTTGATGGAAAGAAATACTGCAAGGCCATCCACGATGTTTTCCAAAAGCTGATTCGGCCCAATCAGACACTGGTTCACCCGGCAATATATATCCACCATTGGTAATTGCAACGACGACCCTTGGGTTGACATATTGGGCTACACCCTATTGTTTACCCAATACGAATAAATGATTAAATAAATAATCTTCGGTCCAGAAATCTTTATCAGTTGTAAACGTCGCATAATTATTACCCCCACTGTTTGCAGTAACGGTAATTTTTATCCCAGCCGCATCATCAAACTTCATAAACGGAATATTGATTTTCATATCAGAAGCAGATGAAAACATAAATTTAGACAACAAGAACAGATTCGAACTTTTCTGTAATGTTTGTGGTTGATGATCCGGATGAACAAAAATAATTGTTCCGAATCTTTGGGCGTATTGTAAGCGGCTTAGATCATCTGCACCCCATGGGGTGATCAAGGACGCAACACATACACCATTATCAAATACATCCAGTCTTTCATCACGCAAAGCCAACAGATAGTTTTCGCCTTCATTCACGGAAAAAGGAATTAATCGCGCGGACGCATTTAATTCTGTAATAAATTGCAATCCTTTGCATCTGGATAAAGCGCCGCTGAACAATACATCCATATTTTCCAGTTTTGACAATCCGTTAATACCTTCCCTTGCAAAGAATTCTGGCGACACTTCACCTGCCGTAAAAGAATTCTGTGTATGTATAAAATTTCCCATAATTTTATTCCTTGTGTCTGGTTAATATCTGAAATTAATCAGCGAAAATTCAGCAATATCGCTGTTTACAGATATAGTGCTGTCTATAAATTTGGCTGATTTCAATTCTGATTCATATAAGGCCACCAACATTCTAAACACGGTCTGATCAGCAACCAGCGGGGCACAAAATTCCATCGCCAGTTTAGTAGCAGCCAGTGACACAAAATAACTTGGAAAATTTTCAGGGGATGTTCTAACCAACGCTGTAATAGAAATATTATCAGCAGCGGATACGATTCTATTTCCCATAACCTGACCTTTGCAATTTAAGACGCGCAAGACGTCGCTTGGGATCAAGAAATCACCATCTGTTGTTTTATTTAGATCGAATCTTCTTGTTGCAAATTTCCATGGCTGTGATGCAATTAATGCTTCAATAACTGGACCGAACAGTGTTCTGGCCAATTGGGCACTGGCTGTATTATCATTCAAAGACTGGATAGGCGATTCGCCCAGTTTTAACAGCGCGTGCGCGCATAAATCAATTTTAGTAAGCACGGGTATCTCCCTTGTGTTAGAAAACCGGGAAAGACGAATCTTCCCCGGTCATATAAAATTAAGCCAACGCGCCTGTGGTTACATTCAGATCAGTCACATTAATTTTCTTAATAGCTGTATTATCAGAAGCATTGATAATAACAATGTCTCCAATATTCATCAGGCTTTTGACACTGTTGAAATATCCGTTTGCAGATATTGTTGCCATTGTTTCTGTGGCTGCATAGTGCCACAATGTAAATCCGTTAGCATATGCGATCACGGATAAGTTTTTGTTTTGAAATGCCATCTGGTTTTCTCCTTAGAAGTTGTGGTATTAAACAGCTGCTGTGGCAGATGTATCTTTGCATTTGATACGAACGATACCGTCTGTATCAATCAAAGCAGCACCCTGTGACATACTGTTGCTGATAAAGTGCGCAGCACGTTCAGCATGCCAGCTGATATCTGTTTTAACTTCTTGTCCACATGCATGACCAACACTGGCTGCATGATAGATAAGCAATCACGGCCGTTGTTTGCCACTGGTAAACCGTTATGCAATACCCAGATTAAACCCAACCATTTCTTGGTTTCGAAACCTGATACCAATGGGGTATCGCCACCAATGTATTCTGCGGATACAAATTCATCCATGGACAACAACTGATTCCACTGTTGAACACCGACAACTGCGAATCTGCGTCCATCATCAGGAACGTCATTTGCATTCAGCTGTTCAACTGCTGACAAGATCAGTTCTTTGGTCAGGTCTGTTGAATAATCGCCTACTTCGTTTGTTGCAGATTTCATTGCATCAATGATCAATTCATCGGTTTTACGGCCCAATGCATAAGCACCAGCACTGGCAACAACACGACGTTCATCAATATTTGTTTTCAATTCATCCAATGCATCAACCCAATCGCCTGCATAATAGTCTTGCAACATACATTCAACCGGTTAATGGTTTAAATTCATCACAGGAACGATGCCGTGACGTGATTTTGTGCTGGCGGTCCCCTTACCTACTTTTTGAAAAGTAGTAGACGCACCGACAACACCAGATTTACTGCGAATAGCAGAACGCAGCTTTGTGCCCATCTGCTGATAAGCCAAATGAACATCAGCTTCGAATTGTTTTACGAAGACTTGATCTATGGAAAGTGACATTATTTTTCCTTCTGTTTTTTCATTAAAAAGACGCGAATCAATCGCGTTGTGAAAGGATTTTGTTTTTTTTGGTTATGCGTTTCATCCATTGACAGCAAAACAGCTGTCCATGTATAAAATCGCGCCATCAAGCAAAATTATGCGGGTCTTTGCAGATTATCCGCCAAAATAGGATTAAAAGATTAGAACAGGCTTATCCCAGCATCATTTACGCATTAAAAAAGCACGTATAGGATCAAGGACCTTAACATGCCAACGGGTTCTTATAAGCCCTATTCTAATCTATGGCTGGGTCAAAATTGCAAAAAAATGCCCCAGAAACTGAGGCACATAAATTCACTTACGCGGATTTATTATTTTTTCTTTGCAACTGCTTTTTTTGCAGGAGCTTTTTTTGCAACTGGCTTTCTAGCCACTGCCTTTTTAGCAACAGGCTTTTTAACTGCCACTTTTTTTACAGCTGGCTTTTTTGCAGCTGCTGCCTTTTTAGCAGGAGCAGCTTTTTTAGCAACCGGCTTTTTTGCAGCAACAGGTTTTTTAACTGCTACTTTTTTCACTGCAGTTTTTTTTGCAGCTGATTTAACTGCAACTTTTTTTGCAGCAGGTTTTGCTGCTGGCTTTTTAGCTGGTGCAGCTTTTTTTACAGCTGGTTTCGCTGCTGGCTTTTTTGCAGCAGGTTTTTTTGCAGCTGGTTTCAAGAATGTGAATGCCATTCTCCTCTCCTTTTGGTTTTCTCGGTAGAACAAATTTTTTTGTTCATACTCGTATTCTATCTGAAACCAAAAAATTAGTAAAGAAGAATCTGCAAATTTTTATAAAGAATTACGAATATAATTTTTTAAATCCACTTTCGATCTTTCGGACGTATTCTGGATCTTGTTCCTTCCAGTATTTTGGATCACGCATCATACGTCTTAATTCCTGATCAGACAAATTCAATGATGAATTTTTTCTGTTTTAATTGATGGTTCCATTGACTGCATCATCTTGTAAACGCTTTGTATTCCCTGGGGTGTGGTACATAATGATTCAAAAGCGTCTT
>JAIRLP010000138.1 GCA_031259365.1 Rickettsiales bacterium | reverse complement strand
GGTCTTATACAGAAACATTGGACTGCGGAAATAGATACAACACTTGTATCGTTGAAAAGTGCGGCGTCAGTTTTAATAAATGCCTTGGCAGGGCTGCTGGTGATAAAGCGATTTCAGATTGTGCCGCTGTTGCCAAGAATTGTCAGACCATTGATAATGGATTGGCTAATCGCGCAATGCAAGTTTTTGCGACCCTGCGTCAAGGTGCAGAAGTTCAGGCAAAAAAAGACGAAGAACGTTTGTATGAATTACGTAATCTGATGACACAACAGTGCAATCGATTGGGCGCGATGTTTGATGAACGCAGTTTGGATTGTGTCTTTACAGTTAATTTCTTTGCTAATAATATGACGACCCCATTTGCCTCCAAGAAATTATACGCTGGTGATTCATTTGACTGTACTCAGAATTGGTTTGGTATTGATGTGACAACATATCGCGAAAACGCATATCGTTTGACCCGTGAACAAACATCAGCCAGTTCCGCAATGTTGGGATCTGGTCTGGGTACAGCAGCGGGCGCGGTTGCATCTGGTGCAATTGATCGTGCGGTTGACCGCGCAAAGGCAGACAAAGCTGTTAAAAAAGCCGAAGAAGAACATGACGCCAATTTTAAAGAAGATGGCGATGATGATAGCGACGGCGGTAGAACTGATTCTAAAAGCGGTAAAACCGAGGGGGGGGAATGAATTTATTCCACCACTACTTAAAAGTAATGATGAAAAGCACTCGTATTATGAAAAAAATTGTGAGGTTACCAGAACTAGTATTCAAGGCTGCGATTTTTCTGTTCCCGAATGCAAAGAATACTTTACCGCTTCAGACGGCGGATGTGATTTCAGCAAATCGGCTATCGTTGCTGATGGCGCAGAAGAAAAATGTAAAAAATGCATCGCCATATATGAAAAAGAAAGTAAATGCCGTCAACAAAAACAAGTTTTTTGTGACAACCTAGGGACTTCATTAATGAAAAGTAAATAGAACATGAAAAAATTATTAACAATTTTCTTTTTTGTTTCCTTGCTTGTTATTACAACAAGTGGTTATGCTGCTGCAACAAACAATGCCACAATGACCGTTTCCGGAATAATTGTGGATGAAGACGGCATACCGCTTCCTGGCGCCTATATCACAGCAGTCGGTTCAAATCCAAGCATCGGCACAACAGCTGGATTGGACGGTGAATTTACTTTGGATAAATTCCCTGCTGACAGCACTGTAAAAATTAGCCACCTAGGATTCAAACCCGAGACCCTTTCTGCAATAACAAGCAACATTGGAACTATCAAGCTAGCTAGAGACCCTATAATATTGAATGAAGTGGCTGTTACTGTATTCATCGATGGAACACCATGTCCAGTGGTTGATCTTGTTGAACATCCGAACGCAAAAGGCACCTTGCCAACAAATGCGAAATCAGGAACGCGCAATGTACGTGGTGACGATATCATCTGCAATATCACAGAATGCAAGACTGGATTTGATCACGATAAAGAAAATAACAAATGTATTTGCGACACCAGCAAAGATAAAGAAATTAATGCTGCAGGAGAATGTGTTGCCAAGACACCAGAAAACACAGAAGAAAAGAAAGAAACACCTGTTTCCCAGCCAGCTGCTACAGAAACCCCAACAACCCCAGCTGCTGATCCGACGACACCTGCCCTGACCGAGGAACAATCAGCTGCCAAGATTGATGAACTTCGTGACAACGCCCAAGCCATGAAGGATAAAGAACGTTCTTTGGAAAACCGCCTTTTGGGTGCGGCATCGATGGGCGCCACGGGTATCGGTGGCATGAATGCCCTTTCTGGGATGGCAGAACAATCCGCTGACGAAGCTGCCGAACGCGATATGGCGGCATACCTGGCAACCATGAGATGCGATTACGGTAATGGCACACAAGTGGCTGGCGGTCAAACGGACGTGATGTTATCTAATGGAAACGATCTGATGCCTTTGTATACAGAATATGTTGCCCTGGCAAATGAATTAAAAATTACAAAACAAGCTTTGGGATTAAAGGCCGGTATAGAATCCGAAACCATCATTGACAAAGCAAATGCTGGATTGTATGACAACGCGGCGATTGGAAAGACCAGTGGCGCATACACCAGTGTTGCGCGCGCACTTACAGATACAACTGGTGCTGATGCTGCCGCTTGGGCAGACCAGAAAAGCGATGCAAAAAGCAAAACCAACACTGGTCTAATCACAGCCGGCGCAGGTATTGGCATTGGTGTTCTTGGTAACTTGGCAATTAATACAGCGAATAAAGATGGTAATAATATCTTTGGTAAAAAAGTTGCAACCAATCAGGCCAAGGCTATTAATGCAAAATATGCAAGCCAAATTCAAAAAGTTAAAACAACTATCGCAGCAGTATCGGATCACAAAAAACCAGATGTTGCTGCTGTGGTTACAAAACCTGTCGTCGTTACACTTGATCTAATGCAACTGGCAAAAGATTGTAAATTGGATGACTTGAAAGAAGAACTTAAAAAAGCATGCGGGGCAACGAATGATAATACGGGTAATGCCCTGACTTGGGCAGCATCAGGATGTAACAATTCTGTTTTATTGTTAAGACAAGTGTTGGCTTGTGGCACGTTGGATGTAAATTGGCAAAATGAATTTAATCTAACGGCGCTTGATTATGCATGTTCTTTGCGTGAAATCAAAGAACATGATAAAATGGTCACCGCATTGGAAGCGGCGGGCGCAAAGAAGGCGGATGGTCAAACATGCACAGAATATAAAACAGAAGTGGCCCAAAAAACCGTATTGGCCGAAATCAAATCTGACGTTTTATTTGCTAGTGGTAAATATGATCTATCCCCACAAGGAAAGACAAGTTTAAATTCTGTTGCAAACTCTTTAAACGAATTTGAAAGCGCAATCACTGGTGGTGAAAAATGGGGTATAGAAGTTCGCGGATATACTGACAAAGATCAGCCAAAGCCAACCGCGCCTTATAAAACAAACCAAGCATTATCAGAATTGCGCGCAGATGCTGTTGTAAAATATCTTGAATCCCAAGGCGTGGCCTCTGGAAGATTGGTAGCAGTTGGCAAAGGTGAAGATGGCGCCAAAGGCACAACCAAGGACACCAAAGCAGCAGATCGTCGGATTGAATTTGGCGAAATACAGTGGTTGGAATAATTAACCAGCCTACTGACATAAATTAGATCTGTTGACAAGACATCGTGGCCATCAAATATAAAATAAAAACCGCCCAGTTGGACGGTTTTTATTTTATACTCAAGTGCCAGAAATGTACCTTATTTAGACCGTCACCCCGGCGCAGGCCGGGGTCCGGAGCCAGGTTCTTGTCAATTTAACAGTACTGGGCGCCGGTTCTTGTTTTGACAGTTATCAAATGTCAAAACAATTCAATGTCGGTGTGACGAAAAAGATACACTCCTGACAATTGAGCGTTATTTTATCCGATAAATCAGATTTAATTTTTTCGCACCTGGATTACACCAATATTTATATCATCTGGTTGGTTGATTGCAAATACCGCAGCATCTGCAATTTTTTCAACATTGGCCTGCCAGGTTTGATTGTGTGCTGCTGATTTTTCCCAACCACTTTTTTCAAACAAATCTGTATCCATACCACCTGGATAAAGCGAAATAACTTTTATATTGGTTGCCTTTACAAAAACTTCCAGTGCTTCAGCATATCCACGTAATCCCCATTTTGATGCACTGTAAGAACGTGCCACTGGATCATTACCAAATTTCCATCCAGCTGATGAATTTGTAAAGAAGATAGTGCCTTTGTTAGCGGCTTTGAATTTTGGTAAAAAACATTCTGTTAAATAAATTGCACCAGTCAGATTCACATCCATAGTTTTCTGTATGGTTTCAAGATTATTTAATTCTGATTTATCATCAGACCATACACCTGCATTATTAACAAGAATATCAATATCACCCATTTTATCTGCCAGCATTTTGCAATTTTCTAAACAACTGATATCAGCAGCAATATAATCACATCCAATTTCTTTTGCAACTGCCGCCAGTTTTTCTTGTGTGCGTGCGACAATAGTAACAAACATTCCCAAAGCATGCAGTTTTTTTGCGATTGATTTTCCCAACCCTTCGGAACCACCTGTTACAAGTACTTTTTTATTATTCATTTCAATACCTTTGTATATTTTTTTCGGTAAACCAAATCGACCAGAAAATCAACAATCAAAACAAAAAAATCCGCCAGTCGGGCCCCGCAAAAACCTGCTGGATTTTTGTGGGTTGGACATTGGCGGATTTTAATTCAATCATGTTTTTAGTTTTAGTCACATGCACCCTGAGATTTAGCCACAGGATAATTTTCAATACAGACACTGCCCGAGATTGCGCATGCAGCATTTACCAATGTTGTATAATTTGCATCGGCTGGGCGATAGTTGATTTGTGCGTTTACACACTGATTCAAATCTTTCAATGTGCCGCATGCATTTTTCCATGAAGTGCAATCAACGACGCGTGCTGTTGGCATAATGGTATCTGGCAAATGCAAGTTCCACTTTACATAGTAGTCTTTCAATGAACCCAAGCTGTGGGATTTACCATAACTTACTTTTTCCAAACCATCACCAACACGGCAATTAATATTGTTCTTTTCAACAAAGGATGTAATAGCAGTTGCCAACCCACCAGCACCAGCACCGATACCAGCGCCAACTAATGTTGATTTTAGCATATTGCCCTTTTCACCTTCGCGAATAATTGGCAATGCAGCGAATACAGTATCCAGTTTATCTCTTTGTGCCTTAAATTCTGTGCCAGATACACATTTATCTTGTTTACCCTGACATTCATAAATACCAGTACCGTTTACAAACGAAACACTTAGACTTGGAAATCTTGGACAGTTATCAGCACCAGTTGTACCACTGGATTTTGGTTCTTTACGTGTAACTGTAAAAGATGAATAACGAAGTCTTTCTGGTACCTGTTCACCCTTTGCAATTCCGTCCTGGATATCCTGGATATTCTTCTTATCTTCGGCTGAGATATCTTGGATTTCAACAGGCTTACCTTCTCCTGCATCTATCAACGAGAAATCAATTCCGCCAGCAGATGTTTTATATTTAAAGTCTTCTGCCCAAACACCATCTGTTCCGAATGTCGTCTCCCCGCCGGATGCGCCACCACAACTGGTATCTACCAACAATGCTCTTTGATAAAAATCGTACAGCTTAACGATTTCGGGACATTGTGTTTGAATATCTTCTGCTGTCATTGAAATTGCTACGGGCAAATAATCATTGATTGTGCTAATATATCCAGAAGCACGCAGTTGTTTCAACAAATCTTTTCTGTGGCTTTCACGAGAGCAGTCAAATTCACGTTTGCCATGACCGGCAATCGCACCCACACCGGCACCAGCCAATGTACCACCACCAATACCAACCACTGCAACTGTATGAGTATCATTCATCAAAGAAAATCCGAACAAGTTTTTATTACAGCTGAATGTTTCACCTGCTGGCTTCCAAACTTCTGCTGGTTTATCGTCACCCAATGCACCAAACAACCAACTGTTCTTAATATGAGAATCTTTGTTATAAGCTGCAACACGGATCAAACATTCACCAGTTGTTGCATCCCAACGCGCATAGTGACCACGATTAGCGTCAACTTTGCCATTTGTGTTAACAACTACACCTTGTGGGTTTGTCTTAACCAAAGTATTTCCAACCTGGCTGTTGTATGCACCAACGCGGTTGTCATATTCTGCTGTTACATTATTGTTGCCCGAAACCGCATTGAAAGAAGCACCATAAGTATTTCTATCCAACAACAAGCAAGTATTTTCTGCCTGATTAGGTGTTAAACCTGTTTTACGCAAAATGAATGAATAGTATTCAGGTTGAACTTTGCGAGAATTGAAATCCCACCAAACATCTGAAGAAGAATTATAAACATTTCGGCAATCACGACGAACATCTGTTACACACTTTTCAACTTGGATATAGCAAAGGCTCATCCCATTAAAGATTGCGTTACGTAAATCTTCGTTAAACAGATCATTCAATCCACCTGGCAAAGCACCATTATTGATACATGCTA
>JAIRLP010000134.1 GCA_031259365.1 Rickettsiales bacterium | reverse complement strand
ATTTCCATAACCTCGGCCACTGTCATTGAAGTTGTATGAAAAACAGCATTTGGTAAAATTGCGATATCCGTCATTGGGATCGCGGTGAATGAAAATACACTGTCTGATCCAATTGGATTTTCCGCCATGAATAAACATGATGTTCCCAAAATGACAAGATCCAAATAACATTGATGAATCGTTGTATAGAAATTTGAATCATTTAGATGGGCACGCAATACACGTGTAGCCATTTCCGCATCTGGCGATAATTCACTTTCGCGCACCAATGTTAACCAAGTGGATTCAGGCGGGGTCAGTAATGAATACATACTGGCGGCCAGATTATCTGCTGCATCATCTGCCGTTGCATCAAACAAAGTCGCGATTTCATCATCAGCCGTTGGCATGGTATAACGCTGGGCTTGTTCCCAACGGTTCAGCCAAGGCGCGCGCGTATCCAAAGCTGTTTTGTAAAGTTGTAAAAGTTTTTTATACATAATTTGGTTCCTTTTTTTACAATTTAAAATCTGTCCGGGCTTTTAATATTTTCAAAGCATGGGACATTGATCGAACTGGAATTGCTTGCACACGCAATGCGCCTGCGACGGCATCCAACTCATCATCATGTTGCGCGGCCCCTAACGGTGACCAACCCAACATTTCTGACAGCAAGGGGCTGTATTTAATTCGTTCGAGCACATACAATCTGCCCGTTGTTAATAATGGTTCTATCGAATCCAAGATTCGGGTTTCTTTTCTTTGATGGTTAATAATTTTTTGAACAACAACTGGACGGTTCTGTTTCCGGGCCGCTTCCCTCATGATTTCGGGCAACGCATTGCCAATTCCGTTCACTTCAATTGCGATTCTGTTTGTGCCATAAGCACGCATAAAATCCAGCACGGCATTATACTGCGAAGCCAAAGGATGAAGATCATCATCAGTCACACTCAGATATCGAATATCGTGAATAAAAGCACGCCGATTCTTGTCATCCCTATAAATCAAAACGCATACGCTGCCATCAGATTTGACACGTCCACCTGACGGATCCCAATACATTAACATTCCTGTAATCAGGCTATCTACAATTTTTGCCGTCCGACTATCGAATTCATCGTCATAAAAATGCAAAGCACCTGGATCCAGATGTGTTTTTTCTTCATTTATGTATTCCAGCATCATCTGAGATGAAAAGTGCCGTGCCCCCACGATTTCGCGTAATTGTTCGATCTTTTCCAAAGGGAACAATTCGGGCCAAGCGGGGATTCCGTTGGCATCCGCGATCGGAATTCGTAATTCTTTATATCCACGCAAAAAAGGGGTTGAATTTTCAAAACTTTGATATACTCTAAATGACATGGATTTCACACCTAAAACATTACCTACGAACTTGGAAGCAGAACAGGCGGTACTGGCCGCCGTGCTGATGAATAATCGCGCGCTGGAACGTATCAGCGAATTTTTAAGGCCTGAACATTTCACACACCCTGCCCACCAAGAAATTTATCGATTGGCAGAAAAACAGTTTGCCGCTGGAATCCCTTTTGACATTATTACCGCCAAGAATTATCTGGACCAGCAAGGTGTTTTGGAATCCGTTGGCGGCGTCGATTATTTGACCCAACTGTCCAGCGCAGGTGCGACTGTTGTTAACGTTGACCAATATGGTCAGATCGTTTATGACAATGCATTGCGTCGCGAATTGATCAATCTGGGCCAAGATATTACGGACAAGGCTTTTATTGAGGACTTGGACACACCTGTTGCACGTCAGATTGAAATCGCTGAACAGAAATTATTTGAAATGTCAGTGACTGGCACATCTGAAAAAGGCGCAACATCTATGGCCAACGCCTTGCGTGCGGCATTAGAAGAAGCCGAAATCGCATACAAAGCAGACGGCAAGCTGTCAGGTTTAACAACCGGTTTCCGCGATCTGGACAGATCCATCAGTGGTCTGCATCATTCTGATTTGATTATTATCGCTGGTCGTCCTGCGATGGGTAAAACCGCATTTGCAATGAACGTTGCCTTTAATGCAGCCAGTGCAATCTTGTCTGGTCGTGCTAATCAGCAATACAAGGGCGCGGTTATCTTCTTCAGTTTGGAAATGTCGGCATCCCAGTTGGCGACCCGTGTTCTGTCTTCCCAGACCAAGGTTCCAATGGGTTCCATGCGTAACGGTTCTTTGACTGATGAAGAATTCCTGAAAATGTCCCAATATTCAGACGCATTGTCCAAGGTGCCATTGTACTTTGATGATACGCCAGGTATGTCTGTTCCAATGATGCGTACACGTGCCCGTCGTATTGCACGTAAACATGGTGGTATTGCATTGATCGTTATTGACTATTTGCAATTGATGACATCACCAGGCGGTCGCCGCCAAGAAAACCGTGTTCAGGAAATTTCTGAAATCACCCGTGGTTTGAAAATGCTGGCCAAGGAAATGGATGTTCCTGTGATTGCATTGTCTCAGCTGTCACGTACAGTTGAATCCCGCGATGACAAACGTCCTATGTTGTCTGACCTTCGTGAATCTGGTTCTATTGAACAAGACGCCGACTTGGTTATGTTCACGTACCGTGAAGAATACTATTTGGACAATCGCGATCCATCTCAGAAGTTATCCAGTCGCGACAATACATCCAGCAGCGATAATTGGAAGGTTCGTCTGGAACGCGCCCGTGGCAAGGCCGATATTATTATCGGTAAAAACCGTCATGGTCGCCCAGAAACCGTCAGTCTGAAATTCACTGGTGAATACAGTTTGTTTGACGACTTGGATGAATTCGAAGCACGCACGCGTAACGACTTTAACAATCCGCCGCCACCAACATCGGCCCCAGCACCAAAAGCCGAGTCCATTAACATTGACGACATTCCTGACATGATGTAAACCTTGTCAGAATTTAATATTTTGTAATTATTCACTTGCGCAAACTAAAAAAATTGACTAAAATTTTGTCAAGAATACAATTGTTGACAACTTGTCAAATCTAAGGAGTTTAGCGATGGCCCAAGAAGAAATCATTTTTCCTAATAACATAAGAAACATCCGTCTTGGAATTGGTATGAAAATGACAGAATTGGCCAGACGTGCTAAATTGTCCTTGTCAGCGGTTTCCAAAATTGAAAAAGGTGTGCGTCGCTTGAACCAGAAACAGTTGTTGAACATCTGTAATATTCTGGGCTGCAAGTTGTCAGACATCTTTATCAAAGAATCAGACGATGTCGCAACCCAATGGCAATCCGAAATCAAACGTCGTTTGACTGATAACGAAGGCAGTGGTTTAAAGATTTTTGGATCAGGCTTGCGTAAAATCCGTCAGAAATCAGGCAAAACAATTGCCCAAGCCGCAAAAGACGCTGGCTTGACATTGTCTGTTTATCACAAAATCGAAGTTGGCCAACGCGAAGTTTATCAAGACGAAGTTGACCCATTAGCAAAATCATTTGGTTATGATGTCGAAGGTATATTCAACGAAATCGCTGCTTTGTACAAGGCTGGCGAATTAAACAAACAAATCAGCAAGGTAAAAGAACGTATCAAATCCGTCCTGATCCCGGGCAGCCCGCTGTCAGGTATTGATTTACCTGCAAATTTGTACGGTGCAAAATTATATGACAGTGCACGTGCAAAATTGGTTCCTGTTTTCGGCACACCAAATACCAAGGGTATTGCTTTGCGTAAATCCGATAAAACAATGATCGTGGCACCTTTGACACTGGAAGGTCGCAAGGGTGTATATGCCGTCGTTCCTAATTCAAAACGTCTGGACAATGTTTTACCTGACAAATGCTATGTCTTTGCAGACGCAGAAACAAAACCAAGCGTCGGCGATATGGCAATCTTTGTTGATGCAGACTTTGACAAGATGGATATTGACGAAACAGCCACTGCACAAGTTGCAGTTGTTCGTGAAGATTCCAAGGGCAAAGTATATGGTGGGCTTTCCGCGCCAGAAGAACGCGTCACAGCCAAAACAATTCACAAGGTTGTAATGATTGTAATGGAATAATTCCGGAACCTGAGGAGGGAGAGAATATGAAGCCAAGACCAAATATTGTCGCGCAAAAGCTGTTAAATTTATATCGTCAACAGCATGTTATCTTTGGCGGCTGGAAAGCTGTCAACCAAATCTTCATTTCCGAAGCTGACAATGATGTTCTGGCTGAATTACCAAATTTGCCAACAGGAAAAATGTTGATACAACACATTGAAAATCTGCGCAGCGGTAAAACACCAATGGATTCCATCGCGATTGAATTAATACCGTATGGCGGCCTGATGTCCGAGGCTGTTGAGTCCACTCGCCTATCTGACGAAGAACTGTCTGAATTACGTAATGCACTGGATTTTTTTGTTCCAGACTCAGATGGTCTGGCACATATCCAATCTTTGAATGTGGTCAAAAAATTTGGTGACGAATGGCAGATTGCTATCCGCAGCGCATTAACCGATGAACCAGAATTACAGGAAAAATGGAACATTGTTATTAAGACTGCGCGCGCTTACTATTTGTGGAAGGTTGCTAATGATATGTTGTCTTCCCCGATTTCAGAACGTTCACGCGCACAGATCCAGGCTGACTTGCCGGAATATGAAACCTATCTGCCAATGTTTGGGGACGCTGGAAACGAACTGTTATCCAAACTGCGAATTTATGTCAGCAGTATCTAGATTCCAATCCGCATCAATCCACTCACAAAAATACAGTAGTTTTTTGCGGGGCTTGGGATATGCGGATTTTTTTATAGAATTTTCCATAAAATCATATATAATAACCCTGTGATGAACGGTTGTTCATTATGGGGTGTCGAAACCCTTCACAAGCGTCACCGGTGACGTTAAAAACCTTCAACTTATGTGTCATGGTTGGAGGGCCCGCGGAATAAGGGCTTGCCCGAATACGCGGCACTATTTTTGTGATAGTTTCGAACCTCCAACCGCCTTGTTTACAAAAGCGGTTTTTTGTTGGGGTATGGTTATTCTCTCTCCTAAATTGAAACTGCTATATCCCAACTTTTAATTTTCTTCATCAACACGATAAATTGTATCCATGGTATGGGGTGTACCAATGTAAATCATGGCCCCATTTGGCGACAGGATAAAATCCAGTTCCCGCAAACGGTTACGCAGGTTTTCATCACGTTTGCCCGATGTGTTACTGGTATTTGGAACCTCTACGTCGTCACAGATGATTAAATCTGCGCGCATACCGGTTATATCCCATGAATCCCCTGACAAATAACAGACGGTTCATGAATCCCAATAGGACGTTCGATTGTTATCTTATGCATTCCCCATTCTTTTTTTACCGCTGGTAACATATACGAACAACTGGGATGATTTTCCAAGATATGTTTTATATGCGATACCATACGCGAAGAAAGTTTCGTTTCTGCAGATAAAATCAAAATACATGTTTGCGGATAAAGATATAAAACACATGCCGCAAATACACCAACCACGGATGATTTTCCAGAATGACGAAATGCTTTTAACAATCATCGTCTTGGCGGATTTTCTAAAACATCCGCCAAGAATTCCATTATCTTTTTATGATGCGAGGGTGTTTGAAGATTTAACAGTTCGTTCCAAGTATCCAGAAACTTAAAGTATTCCGTAATCATCGCTGTTTGCATTCGGCGCCACTTCTGCAACACTGCCATAATCATTGATTAACTGTGGCAAAGCATTATCCAAAACAGACAGCAGATTTTTATATAACCCCAATACATTCCCACCAGACAATTTGTCTTCTATGACATCCATCGTGTATTTGATAAAGCCCAAAAGATTATCATGGACATTTCTCCATTCAGCCAGATCTGTATCAATGGCGCGCAGATCACGAAAAGCTTCCAATAAAAAATTAAAGTCTGTATTCAGATTTTCTGGATCAATATTTGCGGTTGGCTGATAGTCTACAATACGACTTAATGATATTTGTCGAAAAATATCTATGACTGCACCATCACCGGGTGCAATAACCAGCGTCACATACCCGTCATCAAATTCTTCGTTGATATGTAC
>JAIRLP010000132.1 GCA_031259365.1 Rickettsiales bacterium | reverse complement strand
GAAAGTATTTGTTGAATAAAACCAACATCGGTCATTGTATCGCATCTGATTCCAAACGCAAGGATTATTTTGGCTGCTGGTATCGCACTGGGCGGATACTTTATCGGCAGTGGTGTTTATGAATCTATGACTAAACGCACAGTTGCAGTAAGGGGTTTGGCCGAAAAAGACGTAATCGCTGATATGGCTGTTTGGAATATCAAGATCAATAATGTTGGTGGCGATTTGACTAAATTGCAAACCAATGTCGATTCCGATATCAACAAGATTAAAACATTCTTGAAGAATGCTGGATTTACAGATGATGAAATTCAGAACTTGCGCGTGACTGTTCGCGACAAAGCGGCCGGATATGACAACAATGTAAACGCAGGTCAGAAATACGTTATTGAAACAGGCGTAATGGTTCGTTCCAAGAATGTGGAACTGGTTGATGCAGTATCCCGTCGTATGGGCGAATTGGTTCGCCAAGGAATCACAGTTACAGAAGATTACGCGGGTCCGACATATATCTTTAATGGTTTGAACGGTATCAAGATTTCAATGATCGAACAAGCGACTAAAAACGCGACCGACGCTGGTCGTCAATTTGCCAAAGATGCTGATGCGAAATTGGGCAAAATAATGAGTGCCAACCAAGGTGTATTCAGCATCGAAGCACGCGACCCATTGGATCGTTGGTCAAACGATGAAAAGCAATCAATTAACAAGAAAGTTCGCGTTGTATCAACTGTGACTTTTTATCTGCGTTAATAACAATAAAGAACCCGCCATCTGGCGGGTTACTTTTTATCTTATTTTTTCCAGTAATTGTGTCGGACAATTTATATTAAATCGCTGTTTATATATTCTGCAATCATGATAAGCATGTATATGGTCAGGCGCACCAGGCAACATAGAAACATGTATTTTAAAATATTCAAAATTATGTCTGTGAATCGAAAAACATATCCACTGCTGAAAGGTATATTCAGCCTGGCGCACAATACCTCGATTGTCTATTTCACGTAACAGATTTGCCTTTACATCTGCACAGGCAGCCGCTTTGTCTTTGTAATAAAAAACAAAATAATATAAATCCATCTTTTCAACAAAATCGACAGGTTTGGATTCAAATTCTTTTACCCTGGCCAATAATTTTACGTTTTTAACTGCTTTGTTTCTGGTGCGAGAATATGCATAACTACCATCATGACCTGCAACATAGTACAAGCCCGCCCCGTTGGTATCAACTGCACGAAAAACTTTTGGATCCCCATCATTTAGTAGTGAACAATCAAAAGTATGATGCATTTTTATCATTATTCATAAGACCAATTATTAAACAAATTATATTTTTGTCAATGCTTTTATTCATTTGTTCTAAATTTCAGTTGCGACAAACGCCGGGCTTTCTTTTACTTTTTAATTTTTATTTTAAATCTGTATAAAAGCCATTGACCGAAATACATATTTATGTTTTAATATATATAAAATCTAAAATATATCTTAAAAAGGATAAAAAATGAAGAAAGTTTTACTCGGTGCAGCAGCACTGACTGCCCTGCCAACAACTTTGATTGCCAATCCTGCATGCGCGGTATGTACGGTCGCCATTGGCGCTTCCTTGGAAATCACCAGACGCTTGGGCGTAGAAGATGCAGTGGTCGGATTGTGGGCTGGTGCGTTATTAACATTAATGGGTTATTGGCTGATTGCATGGTTTGATAAAAAGAAATGGAATTTCTGGGGCCGTAATTTTTTATTCATCGCCCTGTCAGTCGGCATGGTTGGATTTATGTATATTGATCGATTAACATACAGCCCTTGTCAAATTTGGTTCTTCCGTATGGACCCATTTTTGTTCGCAACCATATTGGGTTCATTGGCATTTATCGGCAGTCACAAGCTGTATGAATGGATGAAGAAAAAGAACGGTGGTCGCGCACATTTCCCATTTGAACGCGTGGTTATCCCATTAGTTGTTTTAGGCGCACTGAGTGTTTACTTTACAATTTGCCCATTATAAGAAGGAGAATAGAGTGTCCAAAAAAGATAAAAAATTAACCATGGAAGAAATGGTTGAACAATTGGATTCTGCCAAAAAGGTAAATCCACTGGATCTGTCTTCTGATCAAGATTTAACAATCGCATTGATGAACTTGGTATCATTAGAAGAACATTTCTTCTTTTCTGGCGCCAAGACAAACAAACCAGGATTCTATGACCTGATCAATATTGTGCGCGATATGCGTAAAGAATTGATGCAACGCATCGTCCATAAAAATACAACTGAACATGGTGAAACGTGGTGCATCTCGAAACATCTATTGGCGGCGTCCATGCGCGTCAAAGAAGTTGGTGACAAGGCAAATGCTGCTGGCAATTCTGCCGACGCTGCTAACCTGTACGGCAAATCTTATGACTTGTATTCATTGTTCTGGGGAATCAATATGGATTTGATTGATTTGAAAGAAGTTCAGAAAATAGAACCATCTATCTATGAAATCGCAACCAAAGATCCAGAAATCAAAGAAACAAAGTCAAGCACATCAAAAAAAACATCAACTGCACAACCTGCCGCGCCCCAGTCCACGGTTAAACGTCTTAGCCAGTGGGTAAAAAATGCAGTTAACTGTTGCATCGAATAACAGGGGATTAAATGTCTAAGATCCCACGCATTTCCAAGGAATAT
>JAIRLP010000116.1 GCA_031259365.1 Rickettsiales bacterium | reverse complement strand
GGATGATCTTTGACCTTTTCCATCAGTTCGCGAATTGTCGCGGTAACGCCTTTGGTTACGTCAATAATCAGCAAAACAGCATCTGCATCACCGATTGCATCCATAGCAGCCCCAACCATGGCGCGATCCAAGCGGCGCGCTGGTTTAAAGATCCCGGGCGTATCAACAAAAATCAGCTGCTTATCGCCCACCATCTTGATAGCGCGCAAACGGGTACGTGTGGTCTGCACTTTGTGAGATACTATAGATACCTTGCGGCCCATAATATGGTTCAGCAAGGTGCTTTTGCCTGCATTAGTTGGTCCGATGATGGCAATAAAGCCTGAATATGTCTTTTTTTCTGTAGTCATGCCCGGAATATAGCACATCCGATCCAAATGTGAATAAAAATATTCAGTTGCATTTGGTATACTTATTTCCTATAATTCGCCCCAGAGGGAATGTGGCAGTTATAAGGAATTTATAATCATGGTCACAAAACAAAATTTTACCTTTTCAGAAAAATGGAATTTACGTTTTATGAACCTGGCCAAAGAAGCAGCCAGCTGGTCCAAAGACGAAAGTACCAAAGTCGGCGCAGTCGCTGTTGGTCCACGTTTTAAAGAAGTAAGGTCTATTGGATACAACGGATTTCCCCGTGGTGTAAACGATAATATCCCAGAACGCCATTTACGACCGACCAAATATGAATTCACGGCACATGCAGAACAAAATGTAATATCTAATGCGTCTATTTGCGGCATTTCTTTGTGTGACTGCATTATGTTTATAACCATGCCCCCTTGCACCCGATGTGCTGGGGAAGTGATCCAGGCCGGGATCAAAGAAGTCATATTTTTAACACCACCCGAAGACAACCGTTCAAAACTGGCTGGCTGGCGAGATAATTTAAAATATTCATTTGAAATGTTTGATGAAGCCGGCATTCTTTACAAAGCATTGAACAGCAGTCCAAATACAGAACCTGCCCCGGCAATATCGACAATTGCTAAATTATTTAATAAAACAAATTTAAATAAATTGTCTCGGAACTTGATCAACGTTAATGGCCTGGAATTTCAAGTTTCTATTTGCATGGAGGAGCTTTCTGAATTTGTAACAGAATTGTTGTTAAAGAATTCTTTTGATAATACTTCGGACGAAGCTGCGGATTATATCATAACGCGTAATCATGTTGTTCAAGGTTATAACATTGGAAAGGTGGTAAACGATATGCGAACAAAAAAACTGTTGAATCCCAATTTTATGCAAACTGATGATGAGCGTGTTGTTGCATTCCTGAATATGCAAAAAGAATTATTAAAAAACGTAAATCGTAAAAAAGACAATCTCCAAGAAATAATCAACAAAACTGCAGATGCAGACGTTGCCTTTATTAAAACGGTCCTAGAAAGAAATAACTATCCTCAGATAAAGGCTTTGGTGGATTATAAGATGGCGCGCACGATCCAACGTGAATTCACAGAAAAAAATCGTCAATATCAATAAAAAATCCCGCAACTGCGGGATTTTTTAATATATTACCCAGCGCAGGCTTTTTCGTTTAGTATCCTGGGTATCTTCTTTGATGTCTTTTTTAGTGATATTATCAGCTTTCTTAGTCCAGTCGCCTTCGGGAAAATTCAAGCTTAACATCGCACGGTAACCATCGGCCTGTTCTGTTAAACCAATCGCAGTATATGCTTCTACTAATCTAAACATGGCCTCGCTGGTCATAACAGTTTCCTGGGCACCCGTTACAATAGATTGCAGACGATTAATCGCACTTGGCCAATTTTCACGTGCCATATCACGGCGTGCAGAATACATAATCTTTCCAGCTATGTAATTTTTCAAGATATTAACCTTGTTCTTGGCATTTTCGGCATATTCAGAATTAGGGAAACGTTCAATTAACTGTTGAAATTGCTGCAAAGCATATGCAGACATACCTGGCTCACGACGCACATCACTGACCTGACGATAATAACACATACCACGCAGATACAAAACATAAGGCACTTCGGTGTGACCCGGATGGAAACGCATAAAACGGTCCGCCGTCAGAATCGCCCCTGCGAAATCTTCATCCTTGTACTGGGAATAAGCCGCCATAATCAAAGCATCTGCTGCCCAAGGACTGGATGGGAACTGGCTTTCCGCCTTAAGGAATTCCATGCTGGCTTCTTCGTACTTTTGCTTTTCCAATTTAGCATAGGCATCTTGGTATATTTCCGGCAATGTCTGTTCTGGGGCGATCTTTTCCTTACCAGCACAAGCCCCCAGCGCAACAGTTACAATCAAAATAAGTGATAATTTCTTCATTCTTGCATTTCCTTTGTAAAACAGAGTATAATCCAATCTATGAAGCTAGGCAAACATATTTTCAGCGTCGGTGCCATGACTGGTATCAGCCGCATTTTTGGGTTCATCCGTGACATGCTGATCGCACGTTACTTGGGTGCGGGAAGATTATCCGACATATTCTTGGCAGCGTTCAAGTTACCGAACCTGTTCCGTGACCTGTTGGGCGAAGGGGCATTGTCTTCTATATTCGTTCCAATGTTCACAGATCAAAAGAAAGACAAGAATTTTGCCAATAATGTCTTTTCCTGGCTAATGGTCGGCTTATTGATTATCACCCTGGTCTGTCAGATACTAATGCCCTTGATTGTATGGATACTGGCGCCGGGCTTTGCTGATGATCCAGGCAAGATGGAAATGACTGTCTTGGTTTCCCGTATCATGTTCTTTTATGTCATATTCGTATGTGGGGCGGCGTTCTTATCCGCTGTATTGAATGCATTTTCACGCTTTGCTCTGTCCGCATTTATGCCGGTACTGTTGAATGTGATGTTAATTGGGGCCTTGTTACTGTTTGGCCGATATGCTGGTAATGCCATTCTTTATATCATGTCGGGCACAGTCGTTTTGTCTGGCATTATTCAAATGAGCGTCTTATGGTCCCGGATCCGTGCAAAAAACTTTGGATTACGCTTAATTGTTCCCACATGGACGCCCCGAATGAAGTCAATGTTCAAACGCCTGGGCGTCAGCATCTTTGGCAGCGGTTTCTATCAGATCACCATTATCGTGGGTACCTTGGTCGCCAGCTTCCAAAGCGGCGCGGTTTCCTGGCTGTACTATTCAGACCGTCTCGTACAATTACCCTTTGCTGTTATTGGCTTGGCGGCTGGAACGGTGCTGTTGTCCTCGTTTTCTAATGCAATGGCAGACAAAAACATGCGCAGCGTTCATATCCAACAGAATTCCACCATGCGCCAATCATTAATGTTGATTATCCCAAGTGTTGTTGGTTTGTTCGTTCTGGCACATCCAATTGTAAAGTACCTGTTTGAATATGGTGCTTGGACCCCGGAATCCACCAATGCAGTAGCAGCGGCGATAATGATCCAAGTCTTTGCATTACCTGCAATGCTGATCAGTAATGTTTACAGTAAAACTCTTTATGCTGCGCAAGATGTCAGAACACCCGTGCAAACCAGTATTGTTTCATTGATCGTGGCTTGTGTATTTTATTTGTCATTGTTCCATTTTGTTGGATACTTGGCAATTCCAATCGGGATTGTCACCAGTGGATATCTGAAGAATTACATGTTGGCGCGCGTTTGTAAAAAACGCGGATTATTTAAGATTGAAAAGCGCACCATTCGCAGCGTTGCCGCATTTTCCACCTTGGCGATTGCATCGGGCGCCGGCTTGTGGTTTATGCCAATCACCAGCATCTGGTGGCTGGGCGTTGCAATAGCGGCATACACAGTTTTATATTTGTCTGCGGCAATGTTGATCAACAAGAAAATCTAAACCTGTCAACGCTGGACAATTTCGGTGTAAACAAATACGTTATTTTGTATGTTTTACCCAAATACGAATGGATGATGCTTGGGGTCCGGCATCACTGTACCATACAAATCTCAAAACCCCGCCAGAATAAATATGCAATGCAGATTCAAAATATTTATACGAAACACCACTTGTAGAACTGGTATTATGAGAGCCAGGTAAAGACTGTTTAGAACCATCTGACAAGTTCACATATCCGTCCCATCCTACAATCTCTTTAAAACCGCCACTAGCCAAAGTTATATTATTGGTTCCAACGGTATTTGTAATACTTGCATCAAAACCACGGACATATACGTCAGAACCAAAGAATGTTTCACCCGTTACACATGCCTGGGTACCAATCACAAGCTTGTTGGCGTCCCCTACTGCGATAAGTCTGGCATCTAAATAACCTTTTGATACAATCAAAGCGTGTGCTGGACAAAATATTGTGCAAATAAACATAAAAGCAAAAACAGCCCGCAAACATTGGTGCAACAAATAGATATTGTGACAAATATACTCTGTATTGATCAATTTCTGTGACATTCCCATATACTGCCAGCATCAGATCCCATGCAACATATAAAGTGTCTTTTGGTCAAGATCAGTCTTTTTTCTACAATCAGCCATGATTAATGCATCTCGTCCCCCCATGGACTGGATAGGAATTGACATTTCGCTAAAATAAAGTTGAACCCATACCTTTTTTATGATAAAATAAGCGTTAAGAATGTAAGGAGTTCCACATGAAGAGAATTGTATCATTGACAGTTTTATTGGCTTTGCTGGCTGCATGTGCAGACAGTGGCTCGACTAACACAGGCGCCGGTGGTTACGGCACAGACGGTTTCGGTGAAGAAACTTTGTCTATGGACACGTCTTTGAATGACGCATACTTGTTATCACCTGCCCCTAAATATTACATCGGCAGTGCATACAAAGTCGAAGGCGTTCAATACGTCCCAGCAGAAGATCTGCACTATAACCAGACAGGTATTGCAGGTATTATCCCGGCAGAACTGAATGGTTCAAAAACCAGCAATGGTGAAACATTTGATGTAAGCCAAATGGTTGCAACATCTAAAACATTGCCATTGCCAACAGTTGCGCGTGTAACCAATTTGGATAACGGCACATCAGTTGTTGTTCGCGTAAACAATCGCGGTCCATTTGTAAACACGCGTATCATGGACTTGTCCCCGGCAGCTGCGCGTAAATTAGGTATCAGCGGCCAGTCCAAGGTCCAAGTTCAGGTATTGGCAGAACAGTCGCAAGCTGTGAAGAACGCAACAATGGGCGTATCAACATCTGTAACAGAACCAGCGGCTGCATACACACCAGCTGAAACCACCCCAAGCGTCTCTGGTGGCGAATACAGCGTACAGGTTGCGGCATTCTATGCAGAAGACAGCGCAACATCATTGGCCAACAGAATGCAGTCTTATGGCAATGCAACAATCGTTAACGAAGGCGATATGTACAAAGTTCGCATTATCGGTTTGGATGCAGCCAAAGCACGCAGCGTGATTGATTCCCTGCGCAGCAACGAAGGCATGGCCCCGGGTCTGTTAAAGAATGGAAAATGGATTAATGCAGACAGCATTTAATCTGTAAGATATTAAACGACCGCCCGATTGGGCGGTTTTTTTATATCTTTTTCTTTGACGATCTGATATTTTTTAATAAAAATCAAACAAGAAACAATTTATGCCATATAAAAAGCTTTTAGAAAAAGAATTTCCCAACAAAAGCATAATTCTTGCTGGCGAAGGCGCCAACAGTATCGCATTTGAAATCGATGGCAACATGATAAGATTTTCAAAGAAAAACGATATCGGCAAATACAAGACCGAAGTCGAAATTATCGATTTTCTGCGCGACAAGATAAATGTGGAATTGCCATCCATCACAATTGTTGAAAATTCTGTAATACCATATTCACTTCATAAAAAACTTGTCGGGAAAGAATGGAAATATTCACAGGTTGGCAATCTGAACACAGTTCCTTTGAATCGGTTTGCAAAAACATGCGCCACATTTTTCGCACAGTTACACGACATAAACATCGACAATGGCCCAATTGGACATTAGACGAAATGACTGCAGCATTTAATCAGAACTTTTCAATATCTGAAATTCATAAATTCCACGAACAACACAACCATATCATTAGGAAGCCTGTTAATGACCCTGTTCTTATTCACGGTGATTTTTCTTATGGCAACGTTTTACTTGATGATGAATTTGGTTTAAAGGCCGTCTTCGACTTTGGCAATACCGTATTTGGTCTAAAAGAACTTGATTTTATTTGGCTTTACAGACCCGCCGTCCCAAATCTTATTCAAGCCGTTGTTCATGAATATGAAAAACAAACTGGCACAAAAATTGATATTCAACGCATGGTAGAATTCATTTTTACAACCGCGTTAAACACCCTTTATCGTTACAACAACGACGTCCTGGCGGGTAAAGACAGAAGCGAAAAGATACTTACTGTTATTGAACGAATAAAATTTACACAAGAATTCTTGAATAAGTAAGTTTTTCGATTTATCATACTGAAATATGAAACAACTAAGTGATGCAGATTTAATGGAAATGATCGGGGACGAATATGTGCCTGATAACAAACGTACCGTTAAACAGGTACGTGGTGAATTAAAACTGGGGCGATTGATACCCCAGCAACCTGCGCCCGCACCAGAACATGCCACAATCGATTTGCATCAACGCACAGAAGAACAAGCCTGGAACATAATAACTGATCTAATCTTTTCAGGAACACGCACCGTTACCGTAATAACAGGCGCAAGCGGTATATTAAAGCTTAAATTTGAACAATGGGTTACAAACAGTATCATCTCGCCCCATATTCATTCATGGAAACCACTGAATAATGGCAGTTTTGAAATAAAAATTAAAAAGAACGTGACTGAGATTTAGTGCGGCTTTGTCGGATTCCTTAGTTTTCGCGATTTTTCTTCGCACAAATCAAACCATCTTTTCTTCGCACTATCTAACTAAAGACTGCTGCGACCCAAGAATTGTTCGGGATTTACATTTTCTTTGTTGTGATAAACGATGTAATGTAAATGAGGCCCCGTACTGCGACCTGTGCTGCCGACCTCACCAATTTTGCACCCTGCTTCCACACGATCCCCTTTTTTCACTGTGGCTTTGCTTAAATGACAATAACCCGTTCCCCATTCACCCGAATGAGTCACCACAACACCATTACCACATGCCGCATTGGTAAATACGCTTTCGACAACACCGGATGCCGGGCTGAATACAGCCGCCCCAGTTGGCGCCGCAAAGTCAGTCCCATTATGGTCACGAACAACTTTGTCCACTGGATTTAATCTGGCCTTTTGAAAGCG
>JAIRLP010000091.1 GCA_031259365.1 Rickettsiales bacterium | reverse complement strand
GGTTTCAATATCGCTTAATATCTTGTCGACGTACGACTTGGCTGCTATTTCGCCAAATGCGGAAAATGTAAAAACAGGAATAAAGCAAACTGGAAGAATAATCATAATCTTTTTCATAGATTTTCCTTTGTTTTCTAAATAAAACACCACCAGATAGACAGGTGGTTGGAGGTTGATTGCAATTTATTGGAAATTGTGCGGTGTCTTCTATATATAACACCCGCCCTCCAACCAAGTTGGAGTTTTTTTTATCCCTGCGGACACCAATAAAAGGGCAATCACACCCCAACACCGAAAACGCTTTTCGGTGTCGTCTAGGATTATATCACAAAAAAGAAATGATTTTCACTATAAAAATGATATAATGAAAATATGTTAAAAAGAACCGAAGAAAGTAAGCTTACCAGTTGGTATTTTGAAATAGATAGACGCTTGTTATGGTGCGTCGTTGGTCTTATTTTTATCGGTATGTGGGCAATGGTTTCAGCAGGCAGTGTGGCGGCTGAACGTATCGGTCAACCTTGGTTCTTTTTTATTCTAAAGGCATTGCCATTTTATGGATTGGGTTTGGTAACATTATTCGCATCCAGTATGTTAAATAAAAAATGGGTCATCAGAATATCCGCATTAAATGTTTTAGTTTGCTTTCTGCTGTTACTGGTGACTTTGATGGCCCCAGCTGTGATCAAAGGAAGTGCCCGATTTGTAAACCTTGGTTTTACCAATGTTATGCCATCTGATTTGATGAAGCCTGGATTTATCTTTATGACCGCCTGGTTCTTGGCCACGATGAAGGAAAAGTATGGCGAGATATTCTTGAATAAAGAAGCTTGGCGACCAAGGTTGCTAAGTTGGTGGACATATCTGGGAATCTTTGTGTCGGCGTTTGTTATTATTTTGATCCATCCGGATCTGGGAACATCTGTATTGTATTTTGCGGTGCTGGGTGCGATGTTGTTTATGTCAGGATTGCCTTGGTGGATGATACCTGTGTTGCTGGGATGTGTTGGTATGGCGGGTGTCTTTGCATTCTTTACCATGTCGCACGTGCATAATCGTATTGTTGGATTCTTTTCGGGTACTGGTGATGATTACCAGGTCAGACAATCTATTCAATCTATTCAACATGGGGGATTGTTGGGCAGTGGTGATGACGCGTTTGTGAAACAGTCTTTGCCCGATGCCCACACTGACTTTGTCTTTTCTGCAATCGCAGAAGACAGCGGGGCAATCTTGGCATGTGTATTATTATGTGCTTTGTTGTACGTGTTGAATCGATTGGTGAATAATGCGATGAGTGCGCGTGATCCGTTCGTCTTTTATACAGCAGGTGGGGCGGCCGCATTATTCGGAACACAAGTCTGTATTAATTTGATGTCAGCATTACATCTGTTTGCACCAAAGGGAATGACGTTACCATTCATCTCATACGGGGGCAGTTCATTCATTGCATTCTGTTTATTGTTTGGAATGTTGTTAGCCGTCATCCGCGAAGACAAATGGAAATAATAATTTTTTATGAGCACTGGTCGCGGTGGCTCATCCTCGTGTGCGTCTTGTACACGTCGGAATCACCACTGCTTCTTCCTATTTCATCATAAAAAATTATTATTAAAACAAATTATAATAGGGTATCTACTTGATAAAAACGCCAGTCATGTACCAAGTTGTACACTCCTTTTGTTTTTATCAGCGTATATCCCGTATTATAATTTATTTTATACATAGGAATTAAAACTCAGATAAAGGGGTTAGATATGCGTATATGGATTGCAACAGGCGGAACAGGTGGTCATGTGTTTCCAGCAATGGCGGTCGCCGCAGAATTAGCAAAAGGTGGTCACAAGATCACAATTTCAACCGATGGCCGCGTTATGAATATGGTTAAACGTAACAAACCAGCGCGGGCTGGCGTGTGTTTTGTTTGGGCGTCTGGTGTTGGCGCCAAAAGCAAGTTAAAGCAGATGTGGGCCTTGTTTAAAATTGGCTTGTCGTCAGTTGCGCTGGTGTTACGCTTTATGTTTTTTCGTCCAGATCGTGTTGTGGCATTCGGTGGTTATGCATCAGTGTCGGCTGTATTCGCAGCACATTTGTGGAAAGTACCAACACTGTTGCATGAACAAAACGGGGCTGTGGGCCGAGCAAACAAATTCACAATGCGCTGGGTTAAAACCTTGATGACCAGTTTCCCAAAGGTCGAAGGTCTGCCAAATCCCAAAACGTTAAAGGTGGTTTATACCGGGCTGCCGGTTCGTCCCGAAATTGCCGCCGCCGCGGGCAGTCCTTTGCCATTAGAATCCAAAATTTTGGTAACTGGTGGCTCATTAGGTGCACAGATTCTGGACGAAGTTGTACCAGCAGCATTGAGTGCGATGAAAAATAAAAAAATTTTTGTGATGCATCAGACCCGTCCTGAAAATGTAAAGCGTTTGCAGAAATTTTATGCTGATAATAAAATCCGCGCGAATGTTTTATCTTTTATTAATGATATGGCGAGCGCAATTGTATCCAGTGATTTGGTGATCGGTCGCAGTGGTGCCAGCACGGTTGTTGAATTACAAACAATTGGTCGTCCTGCGATCTTTGTCCCATTGGCGATTAATCCAGACCAGGCCGCAAATGCTGAAAACTTTGTGGCGAACGGTGGTGGCTTTGCGGTGTCGCAAGACAAATTCATTGCCAAATGGTTGACGTCGACATTAACAGACCTGTTTGATAATCAGCCGCGTCTGATCAAGATGGCTGAAAAGGCACTGGTTCCTAATAACGCTGTTCAATTAATTGTGAATGAAATCACACGATATTAGTGTCAACACACCATAAGTTGCCTGGACCCCTGACGCTCAAAGGGGTGCTGAATTTTCAGTCCTTATTTCATGTCGGTGAAAATTTGCAATTTTCCGCTTGCTCCCGATTCGCGATTTGTTGTAACATTGCTGTGAAGGGAAGAATAAATGCGTTTAGCAACAGCTTCTATTTTATCAATTTTTGCTTGTTTGCCAGCATTTGCGAATGCTCGCCTGCCTGTTGTCAATGTGGGGGCTGGGTCTGTGTCTGCACGCGCGGCATTCGGTGAAAAGGTCGAAGCAGCAACGCCAAAGGTTGAAGTGCTGCCCGTTGTGGTTGAACGTGTGGCTGTTAAAAAGCCAGCAATTGATTCTGGTGAAAAGATTGTAAAAGTCGCCCCAGCTGATATTTTGACACCAAAAAAACCAAGCAGTGATTTATGGGCCAGAATGGAAAAACCATTGCGTTTGCCAGAACCACAAGAAATTGCAGTTATTCGTTCCGATTTTGATTTACCAGAAGAATTTATCGATAGACCGGCTGTTGTTGCCCGTGCACCCGTCGAAACATTTGAATCTTTTGATGTGCCAGCGGTTGCTGCGCGTACATCTGAACTGGATGCAGAAATTGCTAAATTGGTTGAATTACAGCGCAAGGCTGATGAAAGTATCCGTATCGCCAGTGCGCCACATCCGACATCAATTTCTTCTTATGATGCGAAACCAACTGTGGTGGCGCGCGCCTCTGCAAAACCTGCTGTGCGGGAAGTTGCGCAAAAATCAGAACCAATTCAAAAGACAGAAGAAGTGTCATTGCGTCGCGTTGTTGTTCCCATGGAAGAAGATGTTGTTGTACGACAGGTAAGAAATTCGCGTGCTGAACCAAAGGTCGCCAGCGTCGAAAAGGACATGTCAAAAATGTCCCCAAGCGAATTGAAAAAGGCATTTAAGAAAACTTATTTATCAGAAAACAAGCATTTGTCCACATACCGTATTGATGATCGTTTTGATGTGGCCAGTGATTTGACTTCTGAAATGGAAGGATTTACATCCACACGCGATTTGTCTGAATCTGGGGGCGTTCGCCCGCTGGAAATCAAAATTGGCTTCCGCGGGGATGATTCTGCACTGTCACGTGACAATTATAATCTGTTAAGCGAATACGCGGGTATTGTTGTAAGTAATCCAAAACGGGCTATTCAAATTTCTATCCCACAGCGTGCAACAATATCTTTGGATGGACGCAAGCTGGCTGCACGTCGTTTGGCGATTGTGGAACAGGTTTTACACGATACAGGTGTATCTGATCAGCGTATCATCCCAGTTCTGGCACAGCGCAACGATGAAAGTTTTGTTCTGCGTGTTATTTCATCAGACCAGTATGAAACAATTTCCCAACAAAAGCGCGACATGTTCGGCGATACTGTGGGCAAGAAATCTTACAAATCCATGACCTGGTAAAATTGAATATAACATTACATCTGTGGCCGTTGGGCTTTGGTCATGTGTGTCTAATACACTCCTGCCGCCCCACAATCCACATCTGTAATATTCTTTTTATTTTTAATGCCTAGGTTATTAATCAATAACAACATATTTAAATCTTCATATAAATCTTTCCATTCTTTTAAACGTTTTTCATGACAGATTGCTTCGTTAACATCTTCAAAACGTTCGGCATAGACCAGTTTTTCCACATTGTATTTGCTGGTCAAACCAGGTGTTAAATGATTCTTGTGTTCAAAAATTCGTTGGGAAAGGTTGCTGGTGAACCCGATATATAATGTGCCATTTCTGTCACTGGCCATGATATAAACATAATAATATTTTTGCATAACATCCGGGTTATCATGAACTTGTGTGTCAGGGCAAGCCTTTGTTCTTTTTCTGGTGTCATCCCGTGACTTGACCACGGGAACTAGGTAAACAATGTAGTTGCTCTATAACCTAGATCCCGTGGTCAAGTCACGGGATGACATATAAAGAAATATGAATCTGTTTCTTAAGTTTTTAAGGGTATTTATGTTTAATGATTTAGCAATTCATTCCACTTAGAATTTCTTAGTAAGTAGTGTTTGCTAATAAGGTCTAGGTATGACTAGACTAAAAACAATTTTCGATCCAAAATATAAATCATTCATTACAGAGATGGTGAAGATAAGAAACCGAAAAGGTTTGTCTCAAGCTACTTTGGCAAAAATTCTTGGAGAATCTAACGCATAT
>JAIRLP010000065.1 GCA_031259365.1 Rickettsiales bacterium | reverse complement strand
CCAATCAAATGTAAAATTAATAAATGGAGTCTGTGTTCCCCAACGACAAGGCACAGCACAATTGAAGATTAATGTCTGCATTGCATTTTTGACTTCTTCATATGACAACTTGTCCAAACGCACGTATGGGGCCAAATAAGTATCCACAGAAGAGAAAGCCTGTGCGCCTGCAAATTCATTCTGCAATGTGCCCAAGAAATTAACCATATGAGATACGGCTGTTGCCATGTGCTTTGCTGGTTCGCATTGCAAGTAACCTGTGACACCGTTAAATCCCTGGTACAACAATTCGCGCAAGGACCATCCGGCGCAGTATCCCGTCAACCAACCCAAGTCATGAATATGAAAATCTGCCTTTTTATGGGCATCAGCAACCGCCTTTGGGTATAAATTCAACCAATATTCTGCAGTTACACGTTCAGACGTACGTAAAATCAAACCACCAATAGAATAACCGATATTGGCATTTTCTTTAATGCGCCAGTCTGCCGCGCTGACATAGCCTTCGATAACATCTATGGCATCAACCATCCCTATGCGGATTTCTGCACGTTTTTGGCGATAAATGATATAAGCTTCGGCTGTTTTATAAGCCTTGTTATCCATCAGGGTCTGAATCACAACTTCTTGAACATGCTCAACTTCTGGAATAATTGATACAAATTTAAATTGTAATTTATCCAAAACATCCTGGGTTAATTTAAAAACCTGATCTTCGGTCAATTCTTCTGTAACCGCAGCAGCTTTTTTTATTGCACTAAGTATAAGACCGGCATCAAAAGAAACGAAATCCCCGGAACGCTTTTTAATTGTTGTCAAAGAACAGTTTAAAGATTGATTTGACATAAATTTTTACCCTTTAGATCTTACTTTTACCCAATGGACAAAATTCCTAACATTGTCACAAAACCACTATATATAGTTTGATTCGCGCTAATCTAAACACAATATATAGTGATTCGAGATTCGAAGCCATATTAAAAAAATCAAAAATATTGATAAATGCGCTTGACTTTTTCAAGGTCCTAAAAAACAAACATTTTTCCGAATCCGATTCTGATGAATAATACCTTTACTTCGCAAATATTTGGATTTACACTTTGACCACCCGTCCCCATAGTTCAATTGGATAGAACAAGTTCCTCCTAAGAATTAGATCCTGGTTCGATTCCGGGTGGGGACGCCATTATATACCTTGATTTTTGGAATTTAATCATATAGTCTGATTAAAAACCTAGTCAATGGAGATATTCATGAAATTACAATCATTTGGTATTATGTTATCTGTACTGGCATTAACCGCATGCGGTGGTGCTGGCAGCGGCGGTGGTGGTGCTGGCGGTGAACCACAAGTACCAACATTTGCAGATGCAAATTCATATTTCATTGCCAAAACTTCGACACTGGAACAGCTGACACAGGCACAAAAAAGTGGTAACGCAAAATCTCTGTACACCAAGGCATTAAACGAATTCTATACAATTGAACGCGCCAAGGCTAGGACAACCACAAACAGCCTCTTTACCGGTGGCGATGTTGTGCTGGCCGCACACCATCATTTAATCACGACCGAAAACAAAGACCCTGATGACAATGACGTTATCAATAACTGGAACGCAGCATTGTTGGCGTATAACACCGAATTGGCAAAACATAAATTTGGTAACACGACCGGTTTGAAATGGACCGGAACTTACAAAGGCGATGCCGTTGCCAGAAATATAACAATGGGCGATGCAGACGTTACATATAATTGGGTGGACAAAGGAAATGCGACTTTGAACATCAGTATTGCGGCTGCAAATCTTTTGATTGGGAAACTGAATGTAGAAACAAAAGACCATGGCGAATTCAATATCACGATAAATGAAAAGCCCGAAGATATTGATATGTATTACACTTCGGCGAATGGCGACGATGTCAAGTCTATTCAGGGTAGCGTTACCACGCGACCAGTTGGCGTATGGGATGGAAAAACGTACACGATATTGAACTATCATGTAAGTAAATGAAAATAATATTTAATATTTTTGGCGCGGCCATAGTCGCGCTTTTTACATTTTTGGCGCCAGTGATGGCAAACCAGCCTGTGGCGCACATACCCGATTCAATAGTGGCAGAAATCAAATCCGAAATGGATGACATAGATTTATCAAAGAAACTAATCCAGTTAAATGAACCCGGCCAAGCACGTGATTTGTTGATTTCTAAATCATTTGTCGTTATGGAACTGGAAATTGAAAGACTACATTTAATCGCAACAACTTATATGGCCGATGGCAATTACAAAGATGCCATCGTTATATATCGTCACATTCTGGATAACCAGCCGAATTTATCCAAGATCCGCGCCGAACTGGCAATCGCATACATAAATATAGACGATTGGTATCGTGCGGATTACCACATGCGACTGGCATTATCAGATAAATCTATTCCACCAGAAATGGTCGCACAATTGCGACAATTATTATACATTATCCGCAGCAATAAAAATTGGGATGTCTGGTTTAACGTCAGTGCTTCGCCCGATAACAACCCGGGGCTGACACGCGGGGGCTCAGAATGTTTGAACTTTATGGGGATGCTTTTGTGTCGTCAGTTGCCAGAACCAAAACGTACTTTTGGTTTTCACACAAATTTCGGTGGGAATTACGAATTCAAAATCACTGACAGGTTGGGAATAAAATCAGACTTGGCCGTGTTCACCAGCTTTTATGACAACAGTCAATATAACAGCATTTATCTGCGCGGATCTACTGGTCCCAGATACGTATGGTCTGATGGCGAACTTTGGACCGCAATGGTTTTATCACGACGCTTTTATGGCAATCGTGAATACAGCTATTCTATTGGTGCCCAAGCCGATTTATGGCAAGATTTGACCGACCGATTGGGATTGGGTGTACTGGTACAATATCTGTCGGCATGGTATGATGATTATGGCAAAATGCTGGATGGTGCAGCTTATTCAGTATCGCCAAAATTAACGTATATTTTCAGTTCATCAATGTTCGCGAATTTTGGACTGCAATTGGAACGCGAAACCGCACAAGAAGATGCATACTTGAATCATAAAATTGGGACATCTGTTGGTTTTGGTACGGAATTAGCATACGGATTTCGTATTTATGTCGAACCATTTTTAACATTCATAAAATATGACGCAGCCCGTCTGACTGTCAAGGATTACAAAATAGCAATGGTCACAGAAAAAGACCGGCTGTATGGCACAACACTGTCGGTCAGCAATAACAACCTGACCCGAGCTGGATTTACACCAGCATTGGTATACAGATATACCGCCCGCGATTCAAACATATGGCAACGTGAATTTTCCAAGCATTCAATTGAAATACAAATTCAAAGAAGATTCTAGGGATGAAACAGCATATGTTTGACATTGATAGAATCAAAAAGAATATCCAACAATTAAATGCTTTGTCGCCAGACGCCTGGGACGCGATTTGTAAAAATTGTGGGGTGTGTTGTTTATATAAAATCAATATTGATGGAAAAACTCATTATTCCAGATACGCCTGCAATCATTGTGATCTGCGAACAAAGTTGTGTAAACGTTACAAAGAACGCTTGACTGATGATAATTGTATCAAAATAACCTTGCGTGATATTGTTGCTGAAAAATGTTTGCCAGATAGTTGCGCATATGTTGAATTCATATTCGGCCCCGCTGATACCCCGGCGGATATTAACTGGAATGAAATCAAGCAGAATGCTGCCAGTTTCCAGAAGATGGAAAATAGTGTATTTAAAGATTCCACATCTTGGATCACTCATACCGACAATGAATTTATCCCGGAATTGTTAGAATTCTTGGAAGATCTGGGAAAATAAAAACGGGACAATTTGCCCCGTTTTTTAACAGATCAACTGATATCTTATTTATCGTCAAAGCGTCTTGGCTTACCCTTGGACAACATATCAAATTTTGGTCCACGACCCATTGATAGACGACCCGCAGGTCTGCCACGCGGCGCACCGCGGTCACCGAATGATGGTTTTCTGTCGCCAAATCTACTTGGGCCACGATCTGCACCACCATCTCGAGGTGGACGACCTGAACCCGGTTTACGATCGCCAAATGATTTTGCAGCATCACGCGATGGACGTGCGTCCGCATTCATCGCTGTTTCAATTGCTTTGCGTACCAACGCCCCAATTGGCACTTCGATTCCCAATTCTTTTTCGTGCGTTTTCTGCTGTTTGGTCAAAAAAGCATATTGTTCTGCTGTCAAATCTACTGATACTGTCTTTGCAGCAGGTTTTTCTGCTACTGTTTCAATAGCTTCGTTTTTTTCTGTATTTTCCATAATATGCCCCCTTAGGCACGACAACGCTTTATGCGCAT
>JAIRLP010000041.1 GCA_031259365.1 Rickettsiales bacterium | reverse complement strand
TTACTCATAACTCACCATGAATATATTACCCGTCACATAAACCAAAATTACGCGAAACAGACGCCCCATAAAAAGCATAAAAATACCCCGAAAAAACTTTTTTATTTTCGAGGTAACATATTAAAGTAATCAAGTAAAAACAATAGACTATTTCTGGCGGACAGAGAGGGATTCGAACCCCCGGAGGACTTGCATCCTCAACGGTTTTCAAGACCGCCGCATTCAACCGCTCTGCCATCTGTCCTGATGTGGTTGCGCCGGGTGAATTGTATATTATTTTTTTCGAAATGCAACTGCAAAAAGTGCCGCACCCGCAAAAAACATCAATCCGGACAACAGCTGTCCCATTGTCAGCCCCCAACTGGTCAAGAAACCAATCTGGACATCAGGCGCACGAAATTGTTCACATATGATTCTGAACACTGCATAGAACATGGCAGCCGCCCCCGACAATGCGCCAGTATATTTACGCAGTTTTGTATATCTATAAAGACACAGCATAACGATGAACAATACCAGACCTTCCAGCGCAGCTTCATACAAAGGGCTGGCATGTCTTGGCAAAGTATCATAACCGTTAAAAACAACCCCCCAAGGTTTATCAGTAACACGTCCCATCACTTCCATATTTATAAAGTTAGCAATACGGCCAAATAACAATCCAATCGGCGCAACGACAGCCATAAGATCCATCATGTGCCATGCTGAATCCCAGATGCTGCCAGCCTTTTCGTGTGCTTTATGTTTTTGGCGTTGTAATAACGCTGCAAAAATAAAGACCCCAATAATAACACCCAACATACCGCCATGGAAACTCATTCCACCTTCCCAAACAGCGAAGATCTTTAATGGGTTCTGCAAGAAATATGACAAATTATAAAACAACACATAACCCAGACGACCACCCAAGATCACACCCAAGACAACAGTTGTGAACAGATCATCAAATTGTTTTTTATTTAAATTGATATAGCTGTCGGGTTTGCGCATCCAGTAACGATATAAAAAGAAGCCGATGATAAACGCTGCCACATAAGCCAGCGCATACCAACGCAGCTCAAATCCAAATATAGACAAAGCTACTGGTGAAATTGGATCAATTACGATTGCCATGAATTACATTCCTTTTATAGTTGATTCCAAATTGCTAATAATCTCTATTTGTTTTTCCATTGCATGATCGCTGGACATCTTGAACATTATCATCGCATTTAACTTATCTTTCGCTTCTGTCAAAGTCTTCTGGAAATCGGCTTTCATCTTCTTTTTATCCTGTTTTCCAGCTATATCTGGTTTTTCACCAATTTGTTTTACACGACCAGCACGTTTTGTATCATAAATAGAACTTCCCACTTTATATTATCCTTTTTAATCTTGAAATCTTGGGTTTACTATATTATATTAGCGAAACAAATAACAAGGAGAAAAAGTTATGGTTGTAAAAAAGTCAGCTGTAAAACCATCCACTAGAAAAGCTACATCTACAGATGGTGCTGCACCGGTCGGCGGAATGGACCTGTATTTAAAACGCATCTTCAGTTTGATGTTTGGCGCAGTGGGTTTAACTGCTATTACGACATTTATCATGTTGGTCACAGGTGGCTATGGTATCTTGATTGGTCCAAGCGGATACACAGGTTTGTACTGGATTTTGTTATTTGGCGGATTAGGCTTGTCCATTTGGGCGCAAGTGCGCGCTTTTTCTTTAAAACCGGCCACTGGCGCTGTGTTACTGGCATTATATGCTGTTCTGATTGGAATGGTTATGACACCATTGGTTGCAGGCGCATTATATGTTAACCCGGTATCTATTTTACAGGCATTTATCATCGCATCGTTGATGTTTGGATGTATGGCATTGTTCGGATATAAAACAGCTAAAGACTTATCATTCTTGGGCATATTCTTGTTCATTGGTATGATTGGTTTAATTTTGGTTGGTCTATTCTCTATCTTTTGGCCACTAGGCAGTTTGTTTGCCACAATTGTATGTTTGATCGGCGTATTGGTATTTGCCCTGTTCACAGCATACGACATGCAGAATTTGAAAAAGGCATACGCAGTTGTTGCTGATGAAACACAAAGGAATCAGTTGGCTGTTTTAGGTGCATTGCACTTGTATATCTCTTTCGTGGCAATGTTCCAATATTTGTTAAGCTTGTTAAATAACCGATAGGAGTTTTAAAAATGGTTTATCAAATAGACCCAGCAAAATGTATTTCTTGCGGCACTTGTGCCGGTGTTTGCCCAGTTATGGCAATTGACCCAAAGGACGGCAAATACTGGATTGATCCAGTAAAGTGCATTTCTTGCGGGACATGCGCAGGTGTTTGCCCAGTTATGGCAATTGCAGTTGACGTCCCACCTGCACCAAAGGCCTAAGGCGAAACTTAAAACAGAAAGGGACACATGCGTGTCCCTTTTATTGTTGCAATATTGCAATTTCTGTATAAAATAAACGAGGTAAAATAAAAGGTAATGATATGTCTAAAAACGCAACAATCAACGATATAGTCGCATTATGCAAGCGCCGTGGTTTCATCTTCACAGGTTCTGAAATCTATGGCGGATTGGGCGGGGCATATGATTACGGTCCATATGGTGTGGAATTGATGAAGAATATTCGAGAATGTTGGTGGAATACAATGGTCTATTCCCGCGATGATATCGAAGGATTGGATGCAGCATTAATTTCCAACCGCTTATTGTGGAAATATTCTGGCCACGAAGCTGGCTTTTCAGATCCATTGGTTGAATGTAAAAAATGTGGTGCACGTATGCGCCAAGATAAGATGAAGGACCAAACAAAATGTGATGCCTGTGGCAGCACAGATCTGCAAGAACCGCGCGCTTATCAATTGATGATGGGATTATCTATTGGTGCAACAGCAGACGGCGCGGTTAACGCTTATTTGCGTCCCGAAACTGCAACCACAACATATACAAACTTTAAAAACGTGTTGGATGCAAAATCCCATAAATTGCCATTTGGTATCGTCCAAATCGGCAAGGTATTTCGTAATGAAATTTCCCCACGCGGATTTGTGTTCCGTATGCGTGAATTTGAACAGGCTGAGTTGCAGTATTTTGTAAAACCGGGCGAAGACGAAAAGTATTTCGAAGTGTGGAAGACTTTGCGGATGCAATGGTGGGTCGAAGTATTAGGTATCCCTGCTTCCAAACTGCGCTTTTTGCCACACGAAAAACTGGCACATTACGCCAAGGCTGCGGTTGATATTGAATATGAATTCCCGGATGGTTTCGACGAAGTAGAAGGCATCCACAACCGCCAAGACTTTGATTTGGGTTCACATACCAAGGCGCAAAAAGAATTCAAGATCGATGCAACCGTTATCGAAAACAAAGACAGCACGACCAAGCTGGCATACAGCGACGCCGAAGCCAAGGAAACATTTATCCCATACGTTGTTGAAACTGCCATGGGTGTAAACCGGTGTATGTTGGCAATCATGCACAATGCATACGAAGAAGAAGACTTGGGTGAAGGAAGGACACGCACCGTGTTGAAATTGAAACCCTCCCTGTCACCGGTCAAGGCCGCTGTGATTCCATTGGTACGTAATGTTCCAGAATTGGCCACAGTGGCGAATGAAATTGTATCTGATTTACGTAAATTGGGATTGGGCCGAATTGAAATCGAAAATTCTGGTAACATCGGAAAGAATTACCGTCGTCATGATGAAATCGGAACACCGGTTTGCATCACTGTTGACCACCAGACAATGGAAGACAGAACAGTTACATTGCGTCACCGTGATTCAATGGAACAAGAAAGAATTTCTATTGATGATATAAAATCCAAATTATTGGAAATCCTGAACGGATAAAATGAATCCCGCATTCTGCGGGATTTTTCATGGAAATTCACAAAGCAATAAGATATAACGGTCCTGCACTGGCTGATTACCAGTGTGAGGTTTAGAATCCTCTGAACAAGTTATTTTCTTTTGAAAATGTAAAATCTCAATCATGCTTTATGGTTGGGATGGCTGGGGAATAAGGCTTGCCGAATACCCGCACTATACTTGTTGTAGGTTCTAACTCCCAACCGCCCTTAATCCCGGCGGTATTTTTTATCAACTTGGGTCCCGTGGTCAAGCCACGGGATGACAGTAAGAGAGAAGTTAAACACATAATTACAAATATAAATAATTTGCAAATCAGAAGTCATAAACCAGAAATATAATAATACTTTATTCCA
>JAIRLP010000126.1 GCA_031259365.1 Rickettsiales bacterium | reverse complement strand
CCTCCAGCCACCCTGTTTTAGCGGTGTCTTTTTTCATGGGGCGCATGTTTGTTTCTCTCTCCAGATTAAAAATAGACCGCCCACATCAGAGATTTAAAAAAATGCTAATTGGCGGTTTTTTATCATTTTTTTATTTTTTTGATATCGACTTTTCTTTTTCTGAAATCATCTAAACTGACCACCTTTTTATCATCTGGGGTGGTCTGTGGCTTTTCTTCCAGCGGCAATTCCATATCATTGTCGGCCGATGGGGCCTCTTTTGCCTGAAAAGACAACATAAAATCAACTGATGGATCTTTGAACTCGATTAAGGACGCAAACGGCACACGAATAAAGAATGGCCTGCCATCAAATGTTAACTGTACCCCGAATTCCTTGTCAGACACATTCAGGTTATTGTAAGAATACTGCAATACAATCGTCATAATATCAGGATATCTGATACGCAGAAAATCAGGCAAAACAACACCCGGGTCACGTGTCTTGAACGTTATAAAGAAACGGGCACCATCACCCAGCCCATTAAACTGGGCATGAACCAGCGCATCTTTTACGACTGATTTCAATGCGTTATCTAATAATTTCTGATAATCTATTTGCTTGGTCACTTTCTATTTCCCTTGTCCACGTTGTTTTTGCTGTCTTTGATAACGAACCATTATCCCGAACATTTCGTCAATGGTTAGAAATGTTTCGTATGGAATGAAATCATCTGGCATTTCTTTTCCATATTGTTTGAACCATTCCTTCTTGGTTCCGTCCAACCAAGCAGTTAGTTCATCAAAAACCTGTTTAGCATAAAGATATTGTTCCTGTGTAATCATGAAACATTCCAATTATGAAAGAATTCGTCCATCCGCGCAAGCAACAAATGTGACATTTGGGACATCTGCAAAAACATCCTTTTCTAATCCAGTGGCCCAAACCTGGGCGCCTGATTTCCCCAGTTCTTCAAACATACGTTTTCGGGCACTTATATCCAGATGAGCTGCCGCTTCGTCCAACAATACCAATGGGGTTTTACCGGTCTTTTCGCGTACTAATTTGGCATGAGCCAGGATTAAATCAACCAAAACGGCCTTTTGCTGACCTGTGCTGGTCAAATTTGCCGACAATTTCAGCAATTTATTATAAACACCAAAATCTGACTTGTGCGCCCCGTTGATCACCATCTTATCACCCTGTAATTCGCGATTGGCAGCCAAGTATTCCAAATAGCTAGCCTCGGCATCAGCCGCTGTGCCATTTAACAGCAAAGATTCTATCCAACCTGATACAGATACTGCACAATTTTCCAAGAAATAATTCAATTCCCCCGCATACCGAATACGGGTAGCGGCGATCGCAACAGCAGTCCCCGCAATTTGAATTTCCAGCGCATTTAGCCAATTGGCATCCGCCCTGCTTTTTAATGCAAAACCACGTTCTGATAATAATTTAGATAATTTGGCAACACGACCCGAATGAACATGATCAAAGCTGGATACCACTCTATCAAAAAAGGTACGTCTGTCGCTGGCAGATTCAACAAAAAGCCGATCTTCTTTGGGTGTAATCCATATAATCCGTAAATGAGAAGCC
This sequence comes from Rickettsiales bacterium, assembly GCA_031259365.1. Classification (GTDB taxonomy): domain Bacteria; phylum Pseudomonadota; class Alphaproteobacteria; order Rs-D84; family Rs-D84; genus JAIRLP01. The sequence continues at coordinate 2,135 of JAIRLP010000126.1, read as the reverse complement.
AGTTCCGATAATGACGCATTGTCCCCATTTATGCGAACACGACGATTCGAATCTTCTGGGTTAAAATAAACTGACAGGTCTGTTGCATCCGCCAAATTTGCAAAAACGCTAAAACCACCGGCGGCATTAAATCTTGCCACATCTGTCATAGGTGCCGCGCGCAACCCACGATCACCGCCCAACATAGATATTGCTTCCAGAATTGCGGTCTTGCCCGATCCATTGGGCCCAGTAATAATAATATTATTCTTACCCCCGGTTAAAATACGAGAAGTTACATGATTTCTAAAATCGGTCAGGGTAAGTGTGGTTATCATACTTGAAATTATAACGCTTAATTTTATATTTCAAATAACAAAATTAAGCCGCAAGGGCGTTTGTTTAATAGATGGAGGCCTGGGTCGGAATCGAACCGGCATCCAAGGATTTGCAGTCCTCTGCATAACCACTCTGCCACCAGGCCATCTGTGTGAGATGCATGCTAGAAGAAAAAGGATTCAAATTCAATAGAAAAATTTCAAAAATTGAATGGAATTTCAACTTTTTGTGATATAATGCACAATACGAGAGAAAACCGATGAAAAAAAAAATACTATTGGCCACATTATGCCTGGCCCCTTTGTCAGCGCTTGCCGCAGATGATTGCTTGTCCCGCAAGGATGTCCCTGTTGGTGAATTATCTTTGCAACAGGTTATTGAATTGGGATTATGCCGAAACCCACAAACTTCCAGTGCTTATCTGGCAGCCGAAGCAGCTCGCCTGAATAAAAACGCAGGATACGCAAACTATTTACCAAGCCTGTCTGCTTCCGCATCAGCCGCCAAGAATTATCGCAACAAGGACTGGGATGATGATTGGTCTTTGGGCGCTTCTTTATCCGCTTCTTATCTAATTTTTGATTTCGGTAAACGTTTGGCCGATTTAAACACACTGTCTGCCACCTGGCGCGCCACCGGATTCGACTATGACGAATCCGTTCAGAACTATGTTTACAGCATCATTGGATCTTATTATGCGTTGTTAAACACAAATGCAGACGTCAGCACCGCGGAAAGCCTGCGAAAGGTGGCCCAAACCGCCAAAGATACCGCTGATAAAAAATTCAAAGCGGGATTAGTGGCCAAGGCCGACGTTTTAAAAGCTGAAACAACATTGGCCAGCCGTAATCTGGATTTGGAACGCGCAAAAAACAATCGCGAAATCGCCAAAGGAACATTGTTGTCCAAGCTGTCTTTCCCGGCCAATCAAGATATTCAAATTTCAGATATGCCATCTAATTTCGGCCGTAGCGCTGAAAATAAAAGCATTGATGACCTAATCAATATCGCACAAAAGTCTCGCCCAGATTTGTTACGCGCAACTGCGAACAAAGATGCTGCATGGCACCGCCGCAACAGTTCGTTCTTGAAAAATCTGCCAAGCATTTCTGCAACAGGCACCCTGTCTTGGAATGACAATCCTTCTTCTGTTTATAATTCTGGTTCAGACAAAGTATCTGGCAGCATCGGAATACGTGCTTCTATGCCTATATTTGCGGGCTTTGCCAATGTATATGGCGTCCGCGCAGCCGAAGCGAATTATGACCGTGCTTTGACCCAAAAACGTTATGCCCAAGATTCCGCCGAATTGGATATCTTTACTGCATATCAAAACTATAAAACAGCCCAGACATTGGTGACACAGACAGAAAGCTTGTTGCAATCTGCCACAGAAAGTGAACGCGTCACCGCCGGTATGTACAAAGTGGGTCGCGCCACTATGTTAGATTGGCAACAAGGACAGGCTGACCTGGCAGATGCACAGAAGCAAAACAATGCCGCAAAATACGACCTGTTTACCAAGCGCGCTGCGCTGGCGCTGGCGATTGGTGACATCCAATATGAATTAACCAAAGAAGCAAACGAATGAAAAAATTGATTTTACCAATCTTTTTTGGATTTTTTGCGGTATCGACACAGGCCGCCACTGTCCAAGAAAAAATTCGCACAATTGTTTCTAATGCTAATTGCGACAGTCTTATCAGCAATTGTATAAACGATAATGATGCGGCATTAGACCAAATATATGATGACTTATTACTGGCGCAGTCTAACGACGCGGAGAGTAGTGCAATTTACAGCGCGCTTAATGATAC
>JAIRLP010000103.1 GCA_031259365.1 Rickettsiales bacterium | reverse complement strand
TCTATACAGATATGCAAACACGCGAAACCAAACAAGGCGGTGCATGGATGGATGGATTCATGTTACATCACAGGGACGCAAATAATAACGAAATATTACCCGAAGTTATTATTGCTGGAAACTTTCCACCCGCGATCGGTGATACGCCATCGTTGTTACCATTATCTAATATTTCGACCCTGTTTCACGAAATGGGACATGCACTGCATGGTTTATTGACCCAGGTGGATGAATTTGATGTTGCTGGCACCGAAGTTGCGCAGGACGTGGTTGAATTTCCGTCACAGTTCTTTGAAGCATTCTGGATGAATCCGGCGGTTTTAAAAAGACTGGGACGTCATTATAAAACAGGCGAAGTTATCCCAGATGTTTTGATTGAACGCATTATTGCAGCTGACAGATTTCAAAAGGCAATGTTCTTGATACGTCAGTTGGAATTTGGTTTATTTGATATGGAATTACATTTGAAAAATGGCGCAGATGCAACCCAAGTACAACAGGTATTGAATTCTGTTCGTGATCGTTTTGCTGTGGTCAAATATCCGCCATATAATAAATTCCAATGCGCATTTAATCATATCTTTAGTTGGGATTATTCTGCTGGATATTATTCATACCTGTGGGCCGAAAGCATGGCAGCAGATGCGTATATGGCATTTGACGGAAACCCATTTAACAAAGAATTGTCATACAAATATCGCGATACAGTATTGGCCATGGGCGGCGCCAAAGAAATGAGCGAAATCTACATTGATTTCATGGGTCGTGAACCAAATCCAGAAAGCCTGTTACAAATGTATGGATTAAAGTAAAACAAAACCGCCAACTGGCGGTTTTTTAAATACTTGTTAGAAATTAATTGTAATGCGGGATATGCGACGCAGGGGACAAAGACGTACATGACCCGACGTCCCCCGCAAGCAAATACCCATTAGAATCAATTTATGCAACTTTTTTGCGGAATTCAGTTGCTGGTCGGAAAGTCGCAACACGTCTGGCTGAAATAACAGCAGGCTGTCCCGTTTTTGGATTACGCCCCATACGTTCTGGTTTTTCCAAGATTTTAAAGCTTCCCAATCCCGCAAACTTTACTTCTTCACCACGGATCAGAGATTCTTCAATTTCATTAAAGATCAAATCAACCAATTTATAAGAATCAGTTGTGGTTAACCCAAACTTTTCACGTAATTTATTTGCAAAATCAATTCTTGTTACTGTTGCCATTATAAATACCTTTTTAAGAAATTAGATTATGCGAGATGAATGATTGTGGTGACGTTCCCGAAGTGTACAACCAGTACGTGAGGAAACGTACCCGCAATCAGGCACCCGCAGAATTTAATTTATACCCTGACCAATGCTGCACCCCAAGTCAGCCCGCTGCCGAACGCTGGGTACAAAATCAATTGTCCTTTTTTTATCATACCATTGTCTATGGCGTGCGCTAATGCCAATACGCCTGATGCACCTGATGTATTTGCATGCCTGTCAACGGTCACTATGATTTTTTCCATTGGGAATCCCAAACGCCGGGCCCCACTTTGAATAATACGTAAATTTGCCTGGTGTGGAATAATCCAATCAACGCTGTCTGAGGTGATACCAGCATGTTCCATGATATAATTCGCAGCTTCTGGCATTTTGGTCACAGCATGCTTATAAGTTTCCGGACCGTTCATTCTGATCTTGTGATCAGTCGTGCCATGCAACATATCAAACAATGTACCGTCTGCCATAACAACCGTATCAATGATTCCGGAATAACTCGATGTTGAATGTTCAAAAATCAATGCACCAGCGCCATCACCAAACAAAACTGCTGTGCTGCGGTCTTCCCAATCGATAAAACGTGTCATTTTTTCCGCACCGATAACCATGATACGCTTGTGAATCCCTGCTGTGAAGAATGCACGGGCACAATGCAAAGCATAAATATAACCTGTACATGCGCCACGAACATCAAACGCTGGAACTTCGTGTTCGGCATTTAATCTGCCTTGAATTTGCACACCAACTGACGGAAAGTCCAATTCAGCCGTTGTTGTTGCCACAATAATTAAATCAATATCATTAATTGTTAAACCAGCATTATCCAATGCGCGTCGTGCTGCGATTGCCCCCATATCAGCAACTGTTTCATTTTCTGCTGAGAAATGACGAACCTTCATACCTGTACGTTGTACAATCCATTCGTCAGAAGTATCCATAATTTTCTCAAAATCCTGATTGGTCATAATCTTTTCAGGCAGGTATGACCCATAACCGACAAGTCTGCTTCCCATTATTATTCTCCTTGAGTACCGGGTATTATAGAACGCCGAACCTTAACTTGCAATATGAAAATCTAGCAAGTGCATATAAAACACCGCCGAAGCGGTGTTTTTGGCTCAAAAAATCGCATGGTTCATTGTTGGACCGCGCGGGGCTGGACATTCTTGCCGCCAATTTCATCAGGCCTGTCGCCAGCCGGACGTTCGGGCATTTGGATTCCACAGGTCTCAAACGCCTTTTTCTGGCATTCGCGCTCTGCTTTTATCGCCGCTTTTTCTTCCGC
>JAIRLP010000034.1 GCA_031259365.1 Rickettsiales bacterium | reverse complement strand
GCGATATTTTTATTTTTTGCAGGCATATTTTCTTCCTTAATTTTCAGCTTTATATTAGAACTTGCGAAAAATCTTTGCAAGTTCTAATATGACCTTTGTGGGAATAAAATGATATCTTTAAATTCAATTATATTTAATGGCATGACCGCATCGAAAATAGATGTGCAGATTCAATTGTCCGCCGGACTGTCCAAGCCAGAATTTAATATCATCGGATTAGCCGATCGGGCCGTCAAAGAATCTGCTGAACGAATTCGCAATGTTTTATCAGCGCTTAACTTATCTTTACCGCCCAAAAGACTGACCGTTAATTTATCCCCCGCTGATGTTGAAAAATCAGGATCCCATTTTGACCTGCCTATTCTGTGCGGCATCTTATGTGCCATCGGAATATTGCCAGAAGACAAATTATCCAAATACATCATACTGGGTGAAATTGGTTTGAATGGTGCCATAGCCAAAACCAACGGAATTTTGCCCGCCAGTGTTTGGGCAAATCATAACAATCTGGGGATTGTCTGTCCCGGCGCCCAGGGATCCGAAGCACGCTGGGCCGACCACATGAATATTTTGGCGGCGAACCATGTGCTGGATTTGATCAATCATTTCAAAGGAACACAAGTTCTGCCAGTGCCTGCCATGATTACGCCGGCACAAAATAAAACCAATGTTGGCGACATGGCCGAGGTCAAAGGCCAACAAGCTGCCAAGCGTGCATTAGAAATTGCAGCGGCTGGCGGGCATGCAATGTTGATGGTGGGGCCACCGGGTTCTGGAAAAACTATGTTGGCTTCACGTTTGCCATCTATTATGCCTGATATGACTGCGGACGAAATTCTGGAATCTTCTATTATCTATTCCATTGCTGGTCAATTGAATTCAGAAAGTCTGGTATCGGTCAGACCATTTCGCAGCATCCATCACACCGCCAGTGCACCAGCCTTGGCCGGCGGCGGTTCAAACGCAAAGCCAGGTGAAATATCTTTGGCACACAACGGTGTTCTGTTTTTGGATGAATTGCCTGAATTTAATCGTGGAACCCTGGAAATTTTGCGCCAGCCAATGGAATCTGGTCAGATATTGATTTCACGCGCGCGCCATAATGCGACTTACCCTGCCCGTTTTCAATTAATTGCCGCAATGAATCCATGTCCTTGTGGACATTTGGGTAATTCTGCATTGTCTTGCACCCGCGCGCCCAGATGCGCCGAGGCTTATCAAAACAAAATATCAGGCCCATTGCTGGATCGTATTGATTTACATGTCGATGTTGATCCAGTGAATCCTTGGGAAATGAATAACGACGATAATCTGCCACGTGAAAGCAGCAGCGACATTCGTGTACGTGTTATTGCAGCCAGGGACAAACAAATCAAACGTCAGGGCAAAGTTAACGCCCATTTGGATGGCAAGGAACTGGAAGAAATTATCAAACTGGATGATGAATTAACCAAGTTTTTAAATACCTCTGCAGAAAAGATGGGCATGTCTGCCCGTGGATATAATCGTATAAAGCGTCTATCACGCACAATTGCGGATCTGCGCAACAGTGACATTATTGAAATGGCCGACCTGGCCGAGGCTTTGTCTTATCGCCCGATTAATCGCGGAAAATACGGCGCATAAATATTGACTGTCCATTAATTTATGCTGCATTAACAACAGCTAATAATTGGAACCAAGGACAGCACTATGAAAAATATTAGCCTTATATTTTAATGCTCGCCATCATGATGGGCGCGTGCAAATCAAAAGAAGAAAAATATGAAGAATTAAAAAAACAGGTTGATGTTGAAAGTATCAGCACAGAATGGAATCATATTGTTGATTCATTAAATGCAGAAGTATCAAAACCTGAAAACCTGGCCAGAATAGATTCTATGTATCGTCTGCGCAATATTTTATTTGGCAATATAAAAATATACGAAAAAAGAAGACACAAAGATAATTATTATGCTTTCTCTGCCCCAAATGGACAAGAAGGTACAGTTAAAATGTTAACAAAAATAGACGAACCAATGGATCATCGTTGGGGTCAGTATATGAATATAGACACAACCAATACCGCTGTTAAAAAAGATAAATTGATTATGCATGACATTAATCGATATGTTAAGAACGAAGAAAAAATTAATGCAACTAAGCAAAAGAATGTATTCGATTCTGTTAACCACAAATACAGCACGCTTCACATAGAAAAAATAAAATTACTAAGTGATTGTTATAATGAATTGTATAAATAAATTACCTAAGTGCCAGGAATGTATCTTTCTCGTCACACCGGCATTGAATAGTTTTGACATTTAATAACTGTCAAAACAAGAACCGGCGCCCGGTACTGTTAAATTGACAAGAACTTGGTTCCGGACCCCGGCCTGCGCCGGGGCGACGGTCTAAATAAGGTACATTCCTGGCACCTGAGCGAAACTAAAAAACCGCCAATTGGCGGTTTTAAAATTGATATAAATCGCACAGATGACGATGGGCGATGATGGCGAAGTATAGTGAACCTACATGAGCCATGTATGACCCAATTCTGCAACACAAGAAATTCAATTTTATGTGGAAAATGCGATGTATTCACCAAAGGGGAATATACAAAGACGTACATGACCCGGCGGTTAATGCAAGCAGTTATCCATAAGATTCAATTTGTTTAGAATTCAAATCTGACACCAACCATAACATTGGCATAGATCAAGTTTTTGACACTGAACCAATCACGATGTCTGGTTCCATCTTCATTAGACAACGACCAAGTCACTTTTGGAATATATGTGGCACGTACACCAAAATCCAAGAATGTTGTTTTTGTCAGCCCATAGGAAAATCCAACCGCCAATAACCCTGCAATATTCGCTTCGTTTGTTTCGGATGTATAAAACTGGAAAATACCGTTATCGTCGATTTCACCGTACTTTTGCAAATCGGCATCCCACATCAAATTACCATACAAATCAGACAAATTTAAAACCGTCTTGGAATCCGCATAGCCCAAACCAAAACCAACATACGGAACGAAGCTTTTGACAGGCTTCCTGATGCCATCAAAGAAATCATAGAATGCCATGACACTAAAGATATCGGATGTCAGTTTGGATTGCGCACCACCACTTGGCAGATCAATTACCATCCCAGTTACATCACCACCCTGTAATTCAACTTCGCCTTGGAATAACGGTGTTGCGTTATATTTGTTTTCTGCAATATGATCCCAGCCCAATTCAACACGCCACTGTGGTGAATCTGGAATGGTCCAACCAATACTTGCCCCACCTGCGAATGAAAAATTGGAATAATCTTTGTCTGCTGATAAATCTGCAAGATCCGCATAACCTGCATAATCATATCCGGTACAATCACCACCGCCATCACAGAAACCTGCTGGCAATAAATGTCCTGTATTAACATCAACAAAGTATTCGATACTTGCCGTGCCAATTTCATTATTAATTGACCCACGTTGCAAAGCCGCACCACCGCGAACAGATATGACAAAGCGACTGCCATCGTCTTGGTACCAACCATCGCCCAGATAATTACCAGGGTATTGCCAACCGGCATGTGCAGACGCCCCGCAAATGCATGAAAGTACTGTAAAAATACTTAAAATTTTGATTTTCATTTGATGTATTATACCACAAAATAGATACGAAAAAAAATGATTTATAATCCAATTTCACTAATCAAACATAAGGATAAAAATCACACTGGAAATTTATATATGAATCTTTTATAATCACAGTGTGAAAAAGACAATTATAATTTTATCAGCATTATTAGCTGCTTGTGTGGACGGTCAGACATCATTATCCTCCATTGGCAGAGAACGAAATGAGAAATGTGCCAATATCAAAGAAATAAAAGTCTTTCAGACATTGAGTGATAGTGGCCTTGCATCTGTGTGCGATAGTTCTTATTCAGATTATTGCTATGGTATGACAGTCGTAATCGCAAAACAACGCAATCAAGATATGTGGGATGATCAAAGGATAAAGGCACCAAAGGGTAAATGTTTCGTATATGATGGTACTTACAAATATGAAAGCAAAGGCGCTGGCATAAAGACTGTTCCAATCCTACGTTTCGATTGGGAATATAGCGCAGTGTCAGATGAGGAAATTTACGACAGAATTTCAGAAAGTTACAGTGATACTTATGAAGAATGCCTTGATGACAGCGTAAAAGAATTTAAAAACAACCGATCCAACAATGAAAAGATGTGCAAGTGTGTCACTGATTATATTTATGGCGAAGTTATAAACATTGCATTAACGCAGGAAGATCAAGATACAGCTTTTACGAGATTTAAAAGCAGCTTTGCAAAAGTTGCCGAAAAACAATGTGGTAAAATACCAAAATCATTTAAACCTTAACGCTCTGTCACAACTTCTTTAAAGATTTCAGCTGGGATCGTACCACCGGTGATCTTGTTGCTCATCGGGGTAAAGTCATCATTTCCCACCCAAATACCAATGGTCAAATAATTTGTCGCCCCCACAAACCAAGCATCTCGGTTTTCATTACTGGTACCCGTCTTGCCCCCCAGAACACCTGGCGCCGCTGCACGATGGCCCGTACCTGCTGGCTTAATAACATCCGCCAATAATTCATTCATATATCCAACAGTATCTGATGACAACAATTTTAAGCTGTCTGACGGATTGCGTTCATACAAAATTTTGCCATTTGGCGATACGATGCGTGTTATTGAATACGGGCGTACAGATTCCCCATCATTCCAAATAACGCTGTAAATAGTGGTCAAATCCAACAAGGTCATTTCACTGGCCCCCAAGACAGTCGAATATTCGCGACGCAACTTAGATCCAACACCCATACGCCCCGCCATGGATAAGACCTGATCTATACCAAATGTTTCTGTTAACTTTAATGGAACAGAATTCACACTTTTGGCAAAAGCCGTCGCCAAAGATATATCCCCATAATATCTTTCATTATAGTTCTTTGGGTTATAATCCCCGATGGCAAACGGTGAATCATTCACATATGTACCGGGTGTCATTCCTTTTTCCAATGCAACCAAATAAACGACAGGTTTGAATGCACTTCCTGGCTGACGCATTGCGGTTGTACGATTGAATTGACTGGACTGGTAATCAGATCCACCAACCATGCTGCGGATTGCCCCATCACGCGACAAAGCGATGGCGGCACCCTGATAATTGCCCACTTTTTGGCTTATTTTGGCGGCAACGCGTTCCTGCAATCCTGTGTCAATTGTGGTGTACACAAGTAAATCAGAATCGAATCCCCCAATCCGCGATTTTACTTCGTCCAGAACAAAGTCTGTCCAGTAACGATAGATGTTTGTATCAGCTGCTGGCTTCGCGGCGGCCAATTCTTTATTAGCTATGCGCCCTTGTTCCAATGTAATATACCCCTGACGCACCATTTCCTTTAACACAACTTTTGCACGCGCAATGTTTCTATCTGGATATCTTAGTGGGCTGTAATTGGTCGGAGCTTTCAGCATTGCGGCGATTTGGGCAGACTGGGCAACGGACATCTTGTCGGCCCGTGTTTGAAATAAAACGCGCGATGCCGCGTCAATGCCACGCATGCCACCAACCAACGACACGCGGTTCATATAAAGATCCAATATCTGATTCTTGTCGAAACGATTTTCCAACCAATAAGACAATATTAATTCCTGAATCTTTCTGGACATCTTCCTGTCCCTGGATAAAAAGACATTCTTGGCAGTCTGCTGCGTAATAGATGATCCACCCGCTGCAATACGACCGTGAATCAAATTGGAAAACATTGCGCGGCTCATTCCGCGGATATCAACCGAGCCATGACTGAAGAAACGTTTATCTTCGATGGCTATGACTGCCTGCCATACATGTGGCGGCAGACTGTTAACAGATACCGGATTCCCCATAATTCTGTTACTGCTGCGGATCTCGGCACCATTCTTATCCAAAAATGTCACAGCTGGCAAACGTGTTTCTTTTAATATGGAATCCAGAGACGGCATCTGTAAAAAGACAATCAAAACATATACCGCTGCAGCGGCTGCAACAACCATGATGCAGTTAAATACAAAAGCAAACAACCTTGCCTTCCATGATGGCTTTTTAACTTCTTCAATATGTTCTGGTTTCTTTTTCATCTCGATCGGAATTATATCACAAATGCCCTGCTTGGTGTTAGATATTATCTTTTGATTTAATGGCTCAACTGACAAGAATATACCTTTTTAGACAAGTTGCAGCTTTTTCGCTATGTTCATGACCACATTCATCATGCTTTATTAAGTGCCGTCTTTTTCTCTTTAATTTTATATATGATTATTTATCTTGTTATAGAACTACGATTTTTGTAGCGAATCGGAAACAAACTCAATAGACTCCATTTTGACCTGGGTAGAAGTATCTGGGTTGGAGTGTAGATACTCCCGCATATAGTGTCAGAGATGACAATAAAAATCTCCAACTTATAGTTGGAGGGTGCAGGAATATATTGAATACTGCGCACAATTCTATATGATTGTATCTAACCTCCAACCACCAATTAATACCTGGTGGTGTTTTTGTTGCAACAAAAATAAAGGAGTAAAGCAATGAAAAAATTAATCTTGACATCGTTGGTCGCTGCATTTGCAGCAATAACAACCGGTACGGTGAATGCCGCTACAAATCCTGGCGTCCAAGAGGTCTTTGACACAGAGCCAACTTCGGCAGCGGCATTAGGCGCTTTGAATGCTGCTTGGTATGATTGGGGAAATCTTTATCCAAATGCCACCGATCTTATGGCTGCTTTTGTTGGTAATACGCTTGATATCACAAAACTTGGCGACACAATAAACCATTTGGTTGCTCTTGACAACTATGCGGTTCAAGACATTAATGGTCTGACAACCGGTCTGAATGCCTTAAATTCTAAGATTGAAGATGAAACCGATAACCGCAAGAAAAGCGAAGCAATCAACACGGCTCTCGCTGGTGTTGACACCCATATCGATCCGTCCAAAAAAATGGCATTCGGTGTTGCCGGCGGCGCAAATGCCGGTGTTGGCGGTTTTGCCTTTGGCGCAGCGTATCGCATTGCAGAAAACGGCCAGTTCAATGTAAAGGCAGCCACATCTGCCAATGGCGGATTTGCAGGAACAGTTGGTGCGTCTTTCCAATTTTAATCCGTTTGTTTTTTGCAAAAGCATTTCCACTTGTGGAAATCGTTTTACTAATAAAACTTCCTTGAAATATACAAGGAAGTTTTTTAATTGTGATATCCGCATTTGATTTCATTATAAAACATCATATATTGTTAGGTTGTTGCACCTATGTTTTATCACTAAAAACAATCAGCATCAACATGTATAACATAATAATGTAAAAGGTCCGGACAATCTTGAACCATCACCAATTTACCCTATCGTATTCAAGAATTTTTCTTCGTCCCAAACAGTGACACCAAGTTCTTGCGCTTTGGTTAACTTAGACCCAGCCTCGGCGCCTGCAATCACAATATCTGTCTTGGCTGATACACTGCCCTGTACTTTGGCGCCGAAACCTTCCAAGATATCTTTGGCTTCATCACGTGTGTATTTTTGCATGGTTCCCGTCAGAACAACCTTTTTCCCAGCAACCGGATTATCATTTGATACAACACGCTGAGCCACGGCATTAATATTAATCTGTTGCAATAAATCATCCAGCGCATGGGCATTATTTTCATCGTCAAAGAACGATGCAATTTCATGCGCCATAACATCACCAATACCGTCAATCTGTTTCAGCTTCCATTCTGGGGCATTTCGCACTCCATCTATTGTTACGAATTCACGCGTCAGAATCTTGGCAGTGACTTCCCCAACTTCTGGAATACCAAGGCTAAATAAGACCCGATTTAAATCAATCTGACGTCTGCCATCAATGGAATTTTTAAGATTGCTTACAGATTTTTCACCAAATCCATCCATCGTTTTTAATTCGTCACCATGACGTTCAATAAGGGTAAATATATCTGCTGTACTTTTCACCCAACCCAGTTCCACAAACTTTTCAATCTGCTTTGATCCCAGGCCCTCGATATCAAACCCTTTGCGAGACACAAAATGTTCCAATTCACCAATTATCTGTGCGGGACATCCCAATGTATTAATACAACGACGCGCAACCTGACCTGGGATCTGAATAACTTCGGATCCGCACACCGGGCATCTGGTTGGGAAAACATAAGTCGGACTGTTTGGTGCTTGTTCTGCGACTTCAACCACTTGTGGGATAACGTCGCCTGCGCGTTGAACAACAACCTTGTCACCGACTGATAAATCTTTGCGTTCAATTTCATCTGCGTTATGCAATGTTGCACGTTGGACCACCACCCCACCAATATTAATTGGTTCTAATTCAGCGACCGGGGTCAAAACGCCTGTGCGTCCAACCTGGATGGTAATATCATTCAATGTTGTTATGGCGCGCGCGGCTGGAAATTTATAAGCAACCTCCCATCGTGGACTTTGTGCGGTTGATCCCATTTTTTCTTGCAATGCGATGTTATTAACCTTGATCACCAAACCATCAATATCGAACGGAATGTCGACGCGTTCTAACATCATTTCATTATAGACTGCCTGAATCTGTTCAAGGGTATTGACACGTCGCGCCCAATGTTTTGTTGTTTTAAAACCCCAAGATTCCACTTTGTCGAAATATTCACTTTGGGTTTCCCAAGTACGGTTTGATACTTCGCCATAAGTATATGCGAACGCGGATAAACGTCTGGTGGCTGTAACAGTTGGATCCAACTGGCGCAAAGAACCCGCGGCCGCATTACGTGGGTTTGCGAAGACTTTGCCCTCAACGTCGCTGGATTGTGCATTAAGCGCCATAAAATCCGCGCGCGCCATATAGACTTCACCACGTACTTCTAATAAATCAGGATAATCACCCGTTAACTGTTTTGGGATATCTGCGATTGTGCGCATATTTTCTGTAATATCTTCACCGGTCACACCGTTACCACGTGTCAGCCCCAATACAAAAACACCTTTTTCATAACGTGCGACATAGGCCAAACCATCCACCTTTAATTCAATAAAGATATCTGGATCTTTGACCTTTTTAAGCCAATCAGCGACTTCGGATTCATCAAACACGTCCTGAATAGACAACATCGGAATGCTGTGGTTATAAGACTTAAAAGAATTCGATACTGCCGCCCCAACATGCGTAGATGCGCCACCATCTTTGGCCAGTTCCGGATATTCGGATTCCAGTTCACGCGCGCGACGTCTGGCATTATCATAAGTCGCATCATCGACCAATGGCGCATCATTTTGATGGTATGCAATATCCCATTCTTGCAGTTTTTTGATTAAATCTGCATGTTCTGCTTTTATAAATAAATCGGCTGTTTTTGACATGGCTTCATTATAGAAATTTGGCCGGTATAAAACAATATAAAAAAAAAACTCTTGCACCCAAGAAAACTTGTCTATAGAATCCTAGACGTAGACCATAAAGATAACAAAATAAAAAGGACTATTATGAAAAACTTAATTATAACAATGTCGTTTGTTGCGCTTGCGGGTTGTGCCACAATCTTTAATAGCGAGCCAAAGATGGTAAACGTAAACGGAACCAGCACAGAAGATCTTGTTCTGACCCGCAACGGAATGATTATGCAGCGTGACATAAAATTGCCGCAAACGCTGATGATTCCAAACGGCTGGGATGATTACGCCCTAAAGAACAGCAAAAATGACGTTTGTCCGATTGGTTCGACTGTGAACGGCGCCACCTTTCTTAATTTGATATTCGGCGGCCTGATTGGATTTGGCATTGACGCTGCAACCGGCGACATGGTTCGCGCCAAAGGCCAGGCACATTGTAATATATAATGAATATAATATTTAATGGCACTACTAAAAGACGGAACGCTATGGCTTCCGTTTTTTATTGTCTGCCGGGTGTTGTTGACCGGATATTATTCTTTCCGCTCGGCCAAAGGCCGACAAAAAAACTCCATTTAAACAAATGGAGTTTTCAAATTTCATTATTCAGCTTTGTCCAAAGCTTTTACCAAGATGTCGTTCATCTTGTTTGGAATCATGCCTGTTGATGAATATCCGCAATCTACGTGGTGGATTTCACCTGTCACACCAGATGACATATTGGACAACAAGTAAACACCTGCACCAGCAACGTCTTCCAATGTCATGTTGCGACGCAATGGTGTAACTTCGGCATTCAGTTTCAACATGCCGCCGATGCCGCCCACGCCAGAAGATGCCAATGTACGGATTGGACCAGCAGAAATTGCGTTTACGCGGATACCATCTACACCTAAATCAGCCGCCAAGTAACGAACAGAAGAATCCAGCGTCGATTTAGCAACACCCATAACATTATAATTAGGAACAGATTTTTCACCACCAAAGTAAGTCAATGTTACAACAGAACCACCGTCTTTCATTAACTTGGACGCGCGGCGGGTCAAATCAACCAAAGAATATGCAGAAATATCCATTGTGTTTTTAAAGTTTTCACGAGATGTGTCAACATAACGGCCGGTCAATTCATTCTTGTCAGAATAAGCAATCGCATGTACCAAACCATCCAAATGACCCCATTCTTTTTCGACCGCAGCAAACAAAGCGTCCATTTGTTCGTCGTTCTGTACATTAACTTCTTGAACAAATTTTGCACCGATGCTTTCTGCCAAAGGCTTTACACGTTTTTCCAAAGCAGGCATAGCATATGGCATGGCAACTTGGGCGCCCTGTTCTGCTGCTGCTTTTGCAATTGCCCAGGCCATAGACCAGTCATTTGCAACACCGCAAACCAAAATCTTTTTTCCTTTCAATAACATTTTAATTCATCTCCATTGTTTTTTGTTTGAACTTTTTTACCAAAACCCGATGTAACCTCATGACGCACATATCAGCTCGTCGCCAATACCGCTCCTTGCTGTATGTTTATTACACTCGGTTTCCTTTTTTTATGCCTGCCTGTGACTATGCATCCCATATCCTTGATGCCGCCGGATTAAATTCAGGCCAAACTATGGCAGAATATAACACTTTGGCCGCAGATGTGCAATAATTAAAAAAAACGCTTGAATTAAGATTAAATCCGGTATAAGATGGCACAGCTATTCGGGCATAGCTCAGTCGGTAGAGCATCGGACTGTTAATCCGCAGGTCGTTGGTTCGAGTCCAACTGCCCGAGCCAAATTATACTTTCCGTCCTTCGGGGCGGATTTTTCATTGAAAATCCAAGGCGTTGCGGCGGTTAGAAACCCATTTTCGGGCGAATAAACCGGTTTGTCTTTGAATAATGCATGAACAACCTTGCGCTTTTGAATCTGATTTCCCTTTTTCCATAGAATTGCGGGATTTTTCAAAAACAGAGAACACCTTTCAAATATGGTTAGAACTTTCTTGTCGCTTATTTGTTCGGGCATTTGGCCAAGCGTGATTTCGCGTTCGCATTTGCGTTCAGTTGCTGCCTTGATTTGAGTTTTATAAATGTCCAACATTTCATGGTCGTTTTTTTGTACGGCATCCGAAATCAACACGCCAAAAGATTCAATCTGTTTTGCTGCATCCTGAATCTGTTGTTGTATTTGTTTTCGCTTTTCATTATCGCCCGCGTATTTTTGTTTAACAACACGGCCCAACATGACAGACAATACATTCAACACCCTGTCTTGTGCAACCATACCATCCAATCGTTCCAAAAACGCAGATTCAATATCCGCTTTGCGGAATGATTTGGTGCCAAAGCGACAGCCCTTGCCAAAGCATTTGTAATATTCATGTGGTCGATTGCGACCATTTGCGGAATAACCAACATACGAACGACCACATTCTTGGCATACGATTTCGTTTCCCAACGGAAAGATTTCTTTATTGTCGGTCTTTCGTGGTTCGCATTTTACACGACCAAGCCGAACCTGCACGCGTTGAAATAATTCTTGTGGGATAAGTTTATCCATATTCCATTCTTGTCGTTCAACATTCCATCCGTCTTCATCGTATGCGAATACGCCCGTATAAACTTCGTTTTGCAAAAGGTTGTTCGCGGATGTTTTTGTAAATGTTTTATTTCCCCAATCGGGATGGGAGCGCAGAAAGTCGGAAACCGATTTCTTGGTTGGTAATTCACCGGATGCAAATTTTTCAAATGCCTGCACCACCAATGATGCACGCGGCTCGTCACGAACGGCAACGATATTTTTCGTTTCATTCCGGCTCCTTTTCAGTCCGGGCGGAAGATTCAAGATATAATATCCCATACGCAACTTTATCAGCATGCGCGACTTGGTCTTCACCTTGTTCGTATCGCGTTGATATTGCGCCTGTGCGGCCTCAATATTGTCCATAAACCGGCCTTCGGGGGTATCGTCCACCTTGCGATTAACCAAATGCAATTCGCCCCCAAAAGATTCAATATCTTTGCGAATGATGCCGAAAAGCCTGACATCACGGGCAAGGCGTGAAATGTCTTGAATTATTACCGCAATTTTCTGACCCTTATTCTGATTTTGTGCCAAATAGGTAAGCATTTTCATTATGCCGGGGCGATTTTCGTTCGCACCCGACACACCCTCGTCTGCAAACTCCGATACAATTTCAAATTCATGAAATTTTGCATAGTTTCGGCATTCTTGCTGTTGGGACTCAATTGTATTGTCCCGCGCCTGTTTATCCGAAGACACACGATGATATGAAATTGCAATTTTTTTCATTGTTCACTCTTGTTCGTTGAAAACCATCCAAATAATTTCTTCCAAAAGATTTATAAGGTCTTGAATTTGTGTATCTGTTAAATCATCCGATTTTTTCAGTAACTTGCGACACTCCGCCACCGACATAATCGCCATCGCGTCCACCATTGGTGCTGTGCTTTGGCCCCGGTGTTTCCGGCAATCAAAACGATGTTTCCATGTCTAGTGTTCATTTTTCTATTCTTTTTTGTCTGCTGATTTTGATGAAATCCAATGAACCATTTTTGAAAGTGCCCTCAATATTGCCATATTTGAATTTATCAAGAACATTATGTAACCCGTCATAATTTTTCGGGTTTACGTTGGTCTTTTCATTAATTAAATCTACACCATCTTTTCTTTCAAATGTTACGTGGTCACTGTTTTCAATGCGGATGGATTTCAAAAGTTCCATTTCGGTTTCGTCCAGATAGAAAATTTTATCAGGCCATAATTTGATTTGGTCACCCAGTATTTGCCGGGCAAGTTTATTCAGATTCAAATACAAATACATTTCCGGAATCAGTTCTGTCAGACTGTTCATGGCGAACTCACGCGGCGTCATAATATCTGCATCGCCATCTGATTCAACCAACAGATATGTGTTGCCGCCCTTTGAAATCGCAATCGTTCGGATAAGCGCCCATTCAATCACATTAACCCGCAATTTGCGATGACGCGGTTTTAATTCGGATGGAATTTCAACAGGACGAAAAAGTATGCTTTTTGTTTTTTTGATTTTTTCAACAGAAAGGCCGAATTCGCGAAGATTGGCAATTATTTTTATCCAAAAAAGTTCCACAATGGAAAACTTGCGCCAACCTTGACCAGTGATGGGTCGTTCGTCATCCAACAAATCGGCCGCATCCCAAGAATTGATTGCGCGGTGGGTTTGGTCGGTTGATTTAACACCATCACGCTTTTTGCGCAATTCAGCAATTAAATTGTCGGTCTTTGGGTCGGGGTTAATTAAATTAGTCAATTCATCATTCAGATGAAAATATTTGTCCTGCATTATGTGGGCCTCTTTTTAATATCAGGCTATCACTCAATACACGATTCGCAAGCAAATTATACGTATCGGTATAATATTAATAATTTTTTGAATAAAAAGTCCCCGATTATTGCGAAACATTAGGGTCCAAAAAAATGAAAAAATGCACCCGCCTAAACATTAAATTTCAAAAATCTAGTTTATTGCTG
>JAIRLP010000131.1 GCA_031259365.1 Rickettsiales bacterium | reverse complement strand
ATGACAGGTATCAACTATTTGGATATGGCTTGATTTTGCCGATGACTTAAAGTAGCATTTTGAATTGAGGAATAAGGATATAAATAATGAAAATAACACATCTGCACACCGAATTTGATAAATTACAGAAAAAGCATGGTAGCCCCCGACTGGACAGTATTTACGGCTGTGGCTGTATTAAAAATCTTGATGTGTGTTTTGTGTTTATGAATCCAACTGGTAAAAATGTTGCCAGCGATAAAAATTGGCGTGGCTTAAAAGCCCCGTGGATTGGAACGAAAAACACCTGGAAACTATTTAACTCTGTCGGCGTATTGCCGGACAAGACATTATCGGAAATATTGGCGAAAAAGCCCGCCGATTGGGATTATGATTTTGCGGACGCTGTTTATACGGAAATCAGCAAAAACGGCGTTTATGTAACCAATCTGGGCAAATGTACGCGCGATGACGCCACGCACGTCCATGACAACGTGTTCAAGGAATACCTGGGGTTATTGGAGCAGGAAATCGCAAATATAAATCCAAAGAAGATTATTGCATTCGGTAATCAGGTCAGTTCCTTGTTCTTGGGCAACCCGATTAAAGTTTCCGAAATGCGTAAGGCGTGCGTTACGAAAAACATAGCCGACAAAGATTACCCGGTTTATCCGGTTTATTACCCTGTGGGCCAAGGCATGCGTAACCTGCCACTGGCGATTGAAGATATTAAATTTGCAATGAAGGCAAAACAATGAAAATCAACTTTATAACGTCTAATGCGGGTAAAATTAAATCATTGAAAAGCTATTTTGAAAGAATGGGCCGGACCGATATTAGCGTCGTTGCATCAGACCTTCGTTTAATAGAACCCAAAGCCAATACAGTTGCCGAAGTTTCATTGTCCAAGGCACGACAAGCTTTCAAGATACTTAAAGAACCAGTTATTGTTGAAGATGGTGGTTTTGCCATAGAAGCCTTAAATGGATTTCCAGGCGTTTATACAAAATATGCAAATGAAACAATTGGCGCAGAAGGTTATATGCGATTGATGGCGGGGATAAAAAATAGAAATGCGAAGTGGCTAAGTGTCACAACATACATTGATTCCAAGGGCGCCGAATTTCAATTTAATCGTGAAGGTGGCGACGTTGTTATTGCCGAAAAAATGAGTAATACGAATAATCCAGCCGCATGGTCGGATTTATGGAAAATCGTTTGGATAGAAAGATTTCAAAAAGTAATGGCAGATATGACCGAAGAAGAAAATTTACAAAGACACACGGCGAATAAAGACAGAAGCAGCCTTGATATATTTGTAGAATGGTTTGTTAAGCAAAAGTAATGTGATAAAACAGGGGAAAACATGCGAAAAGATATTGAACTTTTTATTGAACAAATGTCAAAATGTTGGGGCGCCGATACCTCATACTTTAATGATGATAGGAATCCAAGGTGCGCAGGTCAATGTGCATGTTCTGCTTTGTGTATTCAGGACAAATTTGGCGGAGAGATAAAAAGAATCATAATTGGTAACACACGACATTATTTTAATTTTATCGATGGGGTTATAATAGATTCCACCGCTTCACAATATTTGATTGAACGCGGCATTGATTACAGTAATGCGACGAATCCACCGGATGATTTCCCGCATCAAGAAACCATAGAAAAATATAAGCTGTTGAAAAGAAAAATGGAAAGCAAATAAAATGACGCGCAGGCACGTTTAAGATTACAGACGCAAATATCAGAACTAGACGGGCAAGTAACATCGTTTGCAAAATCTTCGTCCCGCTTTGCGGAACTAACTCGTACGCGAACCGACGGTTCGAACCGGTAGAAAAATACACGGTAAAAATAAAAAATACCCATAAAGGGTATTTTTCATTTTTATTGGCAGCCCCAACCGGATTCGAACCGGTGTTCTCGCCTTGAAAGGGCGGTGTCCTAGGCCTCTAGACGATGGGGCCAAAACTGCAACTGATTCAAGGTGTACTTAAAACAGCCAGCGGATTATATCGTGTGCGTTTTTAATTGTCAAGTATTTGATGGGAACTTGTCATCGCGCAATAAAGACGGATGCCAATGTTGCAATAAATTTCATATTCATGTTTTTTCTTTTTTACCCTGTGCAATATGGCGCGAAATGAGCCTAATTGTTCACCCATCGGTAAATAGCGGATGCCTGCAAAGGCGTTTCGGTATTGTATTTCGTAATCCCTGGCGTCATATATCCCAAGACTCTGTCCACGGTTCCATCATTGTCATCAAGCGATATCGTGGTGTTGGCCAGACCATCATAACAAGAAATACCATTGCCGAGATATCCGTTGTAATTCCAATTGCAGGTTGCGCCATACCGCACGCAGGTTGTGCCGACAACAAAAGGTGATTTTATGGAAAGGAACAGGCGAGATGTGGTTTGTGAAAACCAATCCGCATGGCCATAATACATGGTTTTGCTGGTTAGAATGATTGATGTCCCAAGTTGCCCGCCGGTTTCAAAAGATGGGTTGAATGTTTCCACACGGTACAGCCCGGGCGGAACGGAACCGACCTTTTTAAATTTGTCGTCACCCGCCGAGCCGGTATAACTGGAAACTAATTCCCAGTGACCGTTTGTGTCCCCTGTCCCAAGGCATGCAATGGACAAGCTTAGGTTTGTGGACGGAATATTATAGGTGCAATTATCAGGATTTATTGTTTGTGGTAGACTTGGTCGGCAATCGCCTGGCGATGTGGCTCCTGTTGTATTGGTCACATACCACTGGGCCACCGTGTCGCATGATATGGGCCCTGCGCCATATCCCGTGCAATAGAAATCTTTCGGGCATGGCGCGCAATTTTTGCCATCCGGGTAGCGACCCGGCGCAAAGCAAGAAATAAGGTTCATTATATCTGTTGTCGCGCGTTCGGCCGATATGGTTGTGTTGGCGGCATCGGATTCATAATTGCTGGCAACGCCATTCATAATCAGGTTTGCGTTGTCTATTTGGCGGTATAAATATGTGCTTCCGGATATTGCGGTGCTGTTTACGTCTTGCGGTATAGGCAGGCTGATATTCTTTAATTCATATATGGAATCATGAACATAGGCGACGCTGGCAATGTCGGCGTCAGCATGTCGTGTAGATAACAACAGACTGACCGATAATCTGAATATATTTATGAAAATTTTTCTCATCCGGAACCCCCTTGTGCCAAATAAAGTTGAAACCGCCATGTGTGGAATGGCGGTCGGGATGTTCAAAAAATCATGATTAGATATGACCCCACAGTCTTCGCATTTCTGCTGTTTTATAACTGCGGCAACCCGACCATGAACATGTCTCGGTCAGGAAACACCGACACAAAAACGTCGGTGATGGGAATTTCAATGCATTTGCATTG
>JAIRLP010000111.1 GCA_031259365.1 Rickettsiales bacterium | reverse complement strand
GACTTTTACCATGGCAAACGTTATTGCGAATCAGGGCCGTCCTGCGCTGATTATGGCGCCGAACAAGATTCTGGCAGCACAGTTATATACTGAAATGAAACAGTTCTTTCCAAACAATCATGTGGAATATTTTGTGTCTTACTATGATTACTATCAACCCGAAGCTTATATGCCAACCACAGATACATATATCGACAAAGACGCGTCTATTAACGAACAACTTGATCGCATGCGTCACAGTGCCACACGTGCCATGCTGGAAGAAAAAGACGTTATTGTCGTGTCTTCTGTATCCAGTATTTATGGTATGGGATCTCCTGAACAATATGGCGGGATGAAACTGGTTTTAAGTGCTGGCGATAAAATGAATTCCAAGGAAGTTATTCGGGCACTGGTAGACATACAATATAAGCGTAATGATGTTGCGTTTGAACGCGGTGATTTCCGCGTTCGTGGTGATACATTGGATATCTTTCCATCACACTCTCAGGATCGTGCATGGAAATTGTCATTCTTTGGGGATGAAATAGAAGAAATTTGGGAATTCGACACATTAACTGGTGGCAGGTTACAAAAACTGGATTCTGTTGCCGTTTATCCGAATACCCACTATGCGACACCGATGCCATCCATCTTGCAGGCAATCGGGCAAATGAAGCAAGATTTAAAAGAACGCCTGGATTACTTTCATGAAAATATGAAGTATCTGGAAGAACAGCGTTTGCGTGAACGCACCCAATTCGATATCGAAATGATGGAAATCACGGGTACTTGCCGCGGGATTGAAAACTATTCCAGATATTTGTCAGGCCGTAGCCCCGGTCAGCCACCCCCAACATTGTTTGAATATTTACCAAAAGATGCAATTTTATTTATCGACGAAAGTCATGTGACGGTGCCTCAGATTTCAGCTATGGCACGTGGGGACAGGGCGCGTAAAGACACATTGGTAAATTACGGATTTCGTTTACCGGCGGCTGTTGACAACAGACCGTTAACATTTGATGAATGGGATGCTTTGCGACCACAAACAGTATTCGTGTCTGCCACACCCGCGCAGTGGGAATTGGAACAATCTGGCGGAATTGTCGCAGAACAGGTAATCAGGCCAACAGGTTTGTTGGATCCAATTTGCGAAGTACGTCCAACAACACATCAAGTTGATGATTTATTAGATGAATTAAAAAAGGTGGCGCCTGGTCGTGCGCTGGTAACAACATTGACCAAAAAGATGTCAGAACAGTTAACAGATTATCTGAACGAAAATGGTGTGCGAGCCAAATATCTGCACAGTGATATTGAAACATTGGAACGTATTGAATTGTTACGTGAATTGCGTATGGGCAAATACGATGTGTTGGTTGGAATTAACTTGTTGCGCGAAGGCCTTGACGTTCCCGAATGTGAATTGGTTGCGATTATGGACGCCGACAAAGAAGGGTTCTTAAGATCGACACGCTCATTAATTCAGACGATCGGACGCGCGGCCCGTAATGCAAACGGTCGTGTGATTTTGTACGCAGATAAAATGACAGATTCTATGACAGCGGCACTGGGTGAAACAGAACGTCGTCGTGAAAAGCAGACGGCTTATAATTCAGCGCATGGCATTACGCCAAAATCTGTCCAAAAGGCGATCTTTGCCGATGTTACTGACGCGCAAGAAAAGACGGATAAGAAACGTAAATTCGTCTACAACAAATCCGGTGGCGTTATGGATGCCGCGTCTTTGCGTAAAGAAATCAAAACACTTACCGTCAAAATGCGTGAACATGCAGAAAATCTTGAATTTGAAGAAGCGGGTAGCCTGCGCGATGCCATCCGAAAAATGGAAGACGATTTGTTGTTATTGGAATAGGAGTGTTTTATGGATTATTATCATCATGTTTTAAAAAACATTCCGGAATACAAAGATATAGATTTTGATAACACAACTCTTTTAATCTATGCGCATATACTGAAGAATAACGAAAGTTTTTTCAAGTCATTGCTTTTTATGGGGTTAAAAAAAGAAAAAATAATCCTGTTTGGAAAGTCTTATTCGACGAATCAAAAGATTGCGGGAAAATTACGACGCATTGGCATGCAAGTATATGATATCGGTTATCCGGAATTTTATGGAAATTTTTATGAATCAAGCAAACATGAAATAGACGCTATCCTGAAAACAGTCAAGCCAGATAAAAATATAATAATTCTAGAATCGGGCGGATTATTACGAAATCCTGCATATGCGAGATTTGCAGAACATTCGAATATTATTGATGTAGAATTGACTACACAAGGCACGTATCATAAATACTTGTTTCCTACAATAAATGTTGCGCGCTCTAATATTAAAACAACCGATGAGCCAGAGATTATCGCGCGATGTGTCTTTGATATGATGCAAAAAAGACGACTGCTGGACAAAGCAAGAAACTATGGGGTTATTGGTGCGGGAGTGATTGGCAAAAGCATTGATGACTGCTTGAAGGCAAACGGTTATTCCGTTGCATCATATGATGTGAAAGACAATGATATTGATGACAAAAACAAATTGCTGGAATGGGCGGACTGCATAATCGGCGCGACAGGGCGCGATTGTATTGATTATTCGGAAATTTTCAATAAAGTTCATACGCTGGTCAGCGTTTCTTCCGCGGACATAGAGTTTAACAATATATTAAAGCGCGTGCCGCCGCCGCGCAATATGTGTAATTTATTTGATGATATCCAAGTTCAGAATATTCGAATTATTAATGGCGGATTCCCGATAACTTTTGACAGAAAGGATAGTTCAAAACATAAAAAGATTTTAATGACGTATGGTTTATGGCTGACCGGTTTGGTTCAGGTCGGGCTGGCTAAAGAAAAAGAAGTCGGCTTGGTTGATTTGAATAATCGCTATCAATCTGTTGTAAAAGAAGTATATAATAAGTATGCAAAGGTAAAAATATGGAACATATTTTAAAAAACGTTGATGAAACAAGACAGTTCGCTCGTGCGCTTGCAAAAACGCTGCATGCGCCGAAAGCCGTGGCATTGCACGGTGATTTGGGCATGGGCAAATCTGAAATCGCGCGCGGGGTAATCCAAACCTTGTGCGGTACGGACACCGTCGTGCCCAGTCCCACTTTCACGCTGGTCCAGACGTACGAACAGCCGGAAACCGGCGGCCGGCAGCGAATCTCGCACTTTGATTTGTACCGCATAGAGGATGCGTCGGAATTAGAAGAGATTGGCCTGATGCACGCATGCGCCAATGACATCGCATTGATTGAATGGCCGGAAATCGCCGCAGACAAACTGCCGGCCGACACGATTCACATTTATATAACCGAATATGGAAACGGACGCAGGCCGGGGTGGCGGTTAATTAGTATTGACAATGGATAATTTCTTAATTCATAAATCAGCAATTATACATTATCAATCGGCCATTAGTACGCGCAAGTGTCACCGCTGATTTCAAACGTTCCGGCCGCGTCGCTGAATGTTCCCGCGACATAGCAGTCGCTTTGCGCGGTGCGCGGAGTCTTGCTTTTCGTGCCCCCGCTGACAATAGTCCAATCACTGGGCTTGACCGGACATGAGCCGCATGCGCCGGCGTCTGCAGCGGTCTTGTAGCTTCCATCGGAACACTGGCTGCAGGAATTTCCGTTTATGTAGAATCCGGCGTTGCATGATGTCGGCGCGCAGGTTTCGTACGTGCATCCTGAACCGCAGCTGTCGCCGCCGGAAAATTATTCGCATCGCAGCAGCGATTGTACGGCCAGTGGGAAGTCAGGACTTTTGGCCAGATAAGAACCCGAGGCCAGAAAATCAGCCCCAGCGCGCCAGCATGCCTGTGCTGTGTCAGCAGTAATTCCACCATCAACGGTAATTTTGAATTTCAATCCGTATTTTTTACGTGTGTTCGCCAAGACAGATATCTTGAATAGTACACTTTCGTCAAATGCCTGCCCACCATAGCCTGGTTTAATAGCCATAACCAAGACATCATCAATTTCTTTTAAAACAGGTTTTAAAATATCAACGCTGCTTTCCAGGTTTAATGCAATACCACTGCGTTTGCCCAGTTCTTTGATCTTGCGTAATGCGGCGCGCACGCCTGCCGTATTTGTGGATACAATAATAGTGTCTGCGCCCGCGTTTGCCGCAGCCGCTGCCCAAACAGCAGGGCTTTCAGTCATAAGATGAACATATAAACGGGCATTCGTATGTTCTCGAATATATTTTAATTCATCAATCCCGCTAAAGATTCTGTCCACGAAAAAGCCATCCATAATATCAATGTGTATCATTGATATATTCCCGGCGCGGAACAATTCATATGTATGGGGATTCTTCATATTAAATGCCAAGGTCGCAGGCATAATTGGGATGAACTTTGCGCGTTTAGGTGTCTTGCGTCTAAAGATAGATGCTATTTTTGAAACA
>JAIRLP010000095.1 GCA_031259365.1 Rickettsiales bacterium | reverse complement strand
GCGTCCTTGTTGGCAATACCTATTATCTTTTTGGTATATAATTATGCTGATTATAAAATGTCCAGCAGGGTTAATAAATCCCTGGCTGACAGCTTAACTTTTGAAGTCAATGCCTATATGTTCAAATTGGTAATATTGTTGCGTAAAATAATCGGAATTAAAGATAAGTTGTCTTGGAAGTCAATTGAAAGAATGGTGAATATGGAAGCAATGCAAATAAAGAAAAAATTGAATGTCACCAAGGATGATTTAGAACGACTGAAATCATATAAGATAGATCTGAATGATTTGGTGTACAAAGCAGCTAATCCCCAGGTTCTGGAAGGGGATCAAATTCAGACCCTGGCGTCCATGGTCAACGATATGTCGCGGTTGATAAATGAACGGAAATTTCGTGGAGATACCAAGGCTTTGGCCAAATATCTGGAAAAGTTGTTGGGGTTGATGGATGATTGGTTCGATTCTTGTGAACGCAGCGCATTGCAGGAACATCAACATTTTCAACTGGCCATAGACCAAGCTGATCAGGCGCCATCTGTAAAATAATTTGATATTTGGGTTATTTTGCTTGCATTTTTGTTCTGCTTATGTCAAAATCCCCGACGAACCTTGGAAAAAGAACCTAGTGTTTTTATTCCAGTTCCGTTCTGGAGTTGTAGCTCAGTTGGTAGAGCAAATGACTTTTAACCGCCAGCGGCGAATGGTCGTTTAACGATACCTATCGCTATCCAGGGCAGAAAGCTGGGGAAAAAAGATGTGTTGGTCATCTCTCAATCTGACTGAAAAGAGATTGAAATCGATGTTATTATATGTTATTTTTCTACATATGTTACATCAGTTTAAAGGTGGAAAAGTTTTGGAGACGTAGCTCAGTTGGTAGAGCAAATGACTTTTAATCATTGGGTCCAGGGTTCGAATCCCTGCGTCTCCACCAAGAAAACCAAGGGTTTCAGAAGATTCTGAAACCCTTTTTATTGGGCACAAATTTCGTCAAAAACGACGTTATTTTGGTCGATTTGTTGCTTGGTTATTTCGGTGTCAGATGGGTGGGAATAAATGGGTCTGTATATCAAACAAAAATCATTCACGGGTGTATTTTTACGCACGCGCTTAGCAATAACAGGATCATTATCAAGGCGGCGACGAGCACGATTAGCCCGCGATACGTTCGCCAAAACTGCCTTATTATTTTGTGCTTTTCCTCTCTTTTTGCCAAAGAAATAAGCCAGCGCAACGCAGGCTATAACGATTATTCCCCAAAATTTAGTCCAGTATTGTTTGATTCTTTCGAGCATTGGATCCCCTTTATTATAACTTTGTGATGGTATGGTTGTTCGCCATTTTCGTGTTTTATGATTGCCGTTATCAGTTGCCATGCCGTTTCTTCGTTCTCTACATCCAAGATTGTATCCGGGCCACGTCCAACAGCTTGGCATACGGAATTTATGTATGATTTGGTGTTGTTTTTGTGGGCGCTATGTAGTATATGTTTAGAAAGAAACCATCAGAAAACAACCTTGGTCGGGTCACTTTGATAGCATTTTGATATTTATATAAAAAACTTGTAACTATGAATAGAATGTTGCTATCATGTTATAAAGTATTTTGGAGATATGTATGTCAAAATTATTTTCTGCCTTGTCTGTCGTTTTTTCTATACTGCTAATAGCTACTCCTGTAAAAGCAAATTATTTGCAATATCCATATGCAGCAAATAATACTCAAAAGCCTGCCAGTAATAAAACGAAATATTCCAATCAATTTTATATTGGAATTGGAATTGCAAAAAGCTTGCTAGCCAGTGATGGGCTGAAAGCAGATTATGCGAATCAGTCGGATGGCATGGATGGCCCCAGGCTCGTTTCAACAATCTGATTTTAAAACAAATGAGTCTTCAGCTGTTCAATTTTTGTTTGGTACATCGATGAACGAAAATCTTCGTTTTGATGTTTCATATACTCATTATTTCGATATTTCTATGACGATGGATTCTAAGGGTCCTATCCCGCTTGATCCGCTTGTAACTGGACATACGGGTGGATATCGTTTTTCCACCAGTAACGACACCCCAAGCATTTCAAGTAATGCAATGTTGTTAAGCGCTTATTATAACTTTCTCGATTCTCTTGTTGGACGCTTAAAATTGCGTCCATATGTCGGCGCTGGGATTGGAATGGCAAGCAATACAATTTCAGATTATGTTGTTTATGACGCGGGTGCTTATATTATACCAAGTTTATTGGGCACAACCCCTAGTGTGGGAACTGTTGTAGGTTTAACTGACCTTTATGCACGGCACAAAGGTGGTACTGTTACAAATTTTGCATATGCGTTTGAATTAGGAATCACAGCAAATTTGACTAATAGAGTTGTATTAGATATTTTCGGTCGCTGGATGAATTTAGGAGATGTAGAAAGTAATGGTATAGTAGTCACTCATGGAAATCTGGTTGGTGGTGGTACTGTTGTTACCCCTGGTACCGGTCATGGAAGTTATTCTGGAACAAGTGATTCGTACTTTCCCGAATGGGGCGAAAGTGGAACTTTAAGTGTTTTGGACATTGGGGCACGCCTTCGGTGGATGTTTTAAAATTAAAATATAATCAACCGCATAGAGTATAAAAAACGGACACTAATTGTGTCCGTTTCAACATTCGTTACAATCTTTTGGGGATTAACGAACGTTTTGATTGTTTAGTGCTATAATCCAAACACATCCAAGCCCGCCGGCACCACCAGCGCCACCTTGGCCATGTGCGCCAGCACTTGGTGGAGTTGGATCAACACCACCTTGACCATAAGTTCGATAGGCAGAATCTCCTGAAGGAATGACCGCTGTATCGCCATTACCATAGTCGCCAAGACCACCAGGTATTGCTGTTGGAACTGTTGAGGCGGTTCGAGAGCCGCGGGTTCCACCAGGGCCACCTCCACGAGACCCTATGTAGCCACCAATAACCCCCTGTGAATTTCCAGCTTTTGAAACAACAGAAGCCACTTCACCGCCCAGACTACTTCCCGACTCAGCTTGCGGTATGTTAACTTGCACCACCGATCCAATCAATTCTGTATGGGCCGGGTGAATGGTAAAAGAAATAAAGCCCACAGTCGAAAGGATTACATCCTCAGAGAAGACATAACCGCCAGCACCACCACCGGCACCAAGTGCACCATAAACAGGTTGTTGTACAGAGTTATTATGCGATGTTGTAGTTCCACCCTTCGCGCCATCGCCACCTGGGCCAACGGCTATGATTCTATATTCACCAGGATTAAGCATAGCCCAATCACTTGATGTTATTTGTATCACGGAACTGGACCGTGTCACTTCATTTTTCTTCATCTGTTAGATAGAGTTTCAGTCAATATTTATTAAATGTTGACCTTAAGGTAAGGCTAACGAATAATCCTTTAAATAGCAATTTATTTTTTGTCTTAAAAACTCCAGAAATCAGACCAAATTGCTTAATGCGTATTCGTTGCTCCATTATTGCTATTATTTAGCTTTCTGTGTCATCTTCAGATTTAATGTTGACATCGAATAGCGGACAAAATCCTGCTCGGCCAAGTGCTAGAAAATGGTCTGACTTTACAAAGTATGTATTGCTGGACATTTGAACGACATCGTTGTCATTAAAACCTTTGTTGCAAGGTTAAACCAATAGACAGTTTATCAAATTCCCTTTGCCAGATGTTTGAATGACGGTTCATATAAGTCACGTTGAATGTTGGGACGAATCCCCAAATATTCAATTTATTATTAGATACGGATATTGAATGACTTTGGGTGAAGCTGTGTTCTGTGATTTGTGCAAAATCCCCATCTTTGACCACCCAGCGTGCGTCATCGTAATCGGTCCAATAAACAGAAGGTTCCAGATAGATATGAAATCCATACGGTAATTCTGCGCCAAATCCAACGCCGATGCTTTTGCGCCAGTTTGAATAAATTGGATCAACGGTAACTTCGCGATCCAGACCAGATCGAAAGATCAAATATATACGCGCATCAATTGCATACTGGAATCGCAGATTTGCCGAATAAGAATCCCCATCCATCAAATCGCCATAATCATCATAAAATGACGACAGGTAACGTAATTGCAATCCGCCTTGCAGTTTTCGGTTGAAATCATAATTCGTGTCTATGCGGCCGCCTGTTTGCCAGCTGTATGCATCCCAACCATACCAGCGACGTGTTGCTATGACTGCAGTCCAAATGTCACCATCTTTCCAAATGTA
This sequence comes from Rickettsiales bacterium, assembly GCA_031259365.1. Lineage (GTDB taxonomy): Bacteria > Pseudomonadota > Alphaproteobacteria > Rs-D84 > Rs-D84 > JAIRLP01. The sequence goes on along the minus strand of JAIRLP010000095.1, from coordinate 496 downwards.
TCTGGGACCGGTGGATGCGGAAATATACAGATCGTCATACTGTGATTTGTCATAGATGTTTGTATAAGCATTGGCTTCGGATTTCCAGCGCCAATTGTCAGACAATTTAAATTCATAATTGCCGCCCAGTACGAAATTATATCCAACCGCTGATTCCGGTTCTGGCAATTGCCGGCACAGGGGACCAAATATTGTGTTAATGCATTCTTCTCCGCCAATGCTGGAATTAATATTATTATCAGGGGCAACACCAAAGTTAAACCAGGCATTCCAATTTTTGTTTTGACGGATGATATAAATCATCTTCTTGATAGTGTCTTGCACAGCAGCAGGCAATGTGTTATCGGCGGCAGCCAAACGCATATGATAATCCGCACGATACCATTGACCAGTTTGCATATAGCAAACAGCCAATTCAAAACGGACGCGCGCCAGATCAGGTTGATCATCCAGTATCTTGCGGTATATTTTAATGGCGGTCTTGTAATCACCGTTC
>JAIRLP010000067.1 GCA_031259365.1 Rickettsiales bacterium | reverse complement strand
CAGCCATCAAGGAATCACGATCGTACCCAAAACTTCCCAATGATGAATAGTCATACATCGTATACGAAACATCAAATCCGCCAGATAATGCCCGGTTAAATAAATATGGTTCGGTAAAGCTGAACAAAGCCTGTTTCTGGTACTGGGCAACAGATCCCTTTAACTGAACGGTTTGACCACGGCCCATAAAGTTTGTTTCAGTAATACCAGCATCAACCATGAAACCATTGATGTTAGACCATCCAACACCGCCGGATAATTCACCTGTTGGTTGTTCTTCCAATTTCACATCCAGGTTCATCAAGTTATCACCGGCAACACGTGTTGGCACCATCTGGACATCTTTAAAGTAACGGGTGCGCATCAATTTCTGACGGCCTTCTTCAATTGTCTGTAATGAGAATGGGTCGCCAGCCTGCATTGGCAATAGATGTTCAATAACGCTGTCGAATGTACGAACGTTACCCAAAATATTAATACTGTTTAAATAAACGCGGTTTGTTTTTGCAATTGTAAATTCCAAATCAATTGTACGATCTTTATCATTTTTCTTTGGAACTGGTTCGACATTAATAAATGCGTATCCATGGTCAGCAACCACCCCCCGCAAGGCGGTAATTGTTTCTTCGACCTTGTCCACGTTATAAGTATCGCCCTGGACGATTTTTAATGCCTTTTCCAATTTATGATCTGATACGTCGGCAAAAGGATTTTTTATAGTGACTTTGCCAAAGTTATATTTCTGGCCTTCATCCACGGTAAAGGTTACAGAATAATATTGTCTGTCTTCGGTGAAGATACCAGTTGCATCTTTGACCTGGAAATCAACATAACCATTTCGCAGATAGAATTGGCGTAACATTTGTTGGTCATACTGGATACGGTCTTCGTCGAATACATCGAATTGAGTCATGAATTTCCACCAAGCATGTTCTTGGGATAGAATTTCACCACGCAATGTGCGGGCACTGAAGATTTTATTGCCAGAAAACTTGATACGACTGATATAAGTTGGATGACCCTCGACGATTTCATAAACAACATTTACACGATTGTCGGGCAGAGTAATTTTCTTTGGTTCAATTTTTGTACCAAAGAATCCTTTGCGTTGATAAACAACCAACATGCGTTGAACGTCGCCACCGATTACGGATTCATCATAAGATGTACGTTCTTTTAAACGTATTTCTTTTTTCAAATCTTCGGTGGAAATATCATCGTTACCTTCGATCGTTACCATGTCTACAGTTGCAGCTTCGGATAATGCGATCTTTAATACATTTCCGGATAATTCAACATCCACTTTGGAAAAATAACCAGATGTCTGCAATTTTTTTGCAACTTGATTAACATCTTCGGATGTCAGGTTGTCACCAACTTTTACATCAGACAGAATACGCACAGATTCAGCATCCATACGTTGATTCCCTATAACATCAATACGTGACACAACATCAGCAACGGCGGCAGATAAGGTCGCTGTGGCTCCGCCGATAGCCGACAAAAGTAATTTGTTTATTCTCATCTGTATTTTGCCTGGTTTAGTTCAATCCAAATACGCGCGCCAAATCGTTCCACATTGTTAACGCGAACAGTCCCATAATCAAAATCCACCCACAAATTATGGCTATTTCCATTCCGCGCCCACCCAGTTTTCTGCGGGTGATCCCTTCGATAATCAATATCAAAAAATATCCACCATCCAGCACAGGCAATGGCAGCAGGTTAATAACGGCCAAGTTCACAGACAACAATGCAATAATAGACAATAATGCAAAGAAGCCCATTGCCATTGCTTTGCCAGATACTTCTGCAATGGTGATAAATGAACCCAACTGTTTAGAAGAACGTTCGCCAGTTACGATTTGCTTTAATACAACCAGCAATGTTTTTGATTGGACGTATGTTTCACGAAGACCAAAATACATTGCACCCAAGATTCCTTTTTTGCGGAATTCTGTTTTTGATCCATCAGCGATCAGCCCCCAACGCCCAGCTGGTGTTAATTTAACCTGGACCAGCTTGTCGCCACGTGCCAACAAGACGTTTGCATCACGATTGGCCGCCAATTCTTTGGCAACGATTAATTCACCCCAGTTGGTGATTTTTGCCTCGTCCACACGCAGAATAACGTCGCCAGCCTGAACGCCCGCTTTGAATGCGGGTGTTTCTTGGATCACTTGGCCAATCACTGGTAACTGTATGTTTTTAGGTTTGAAGGCGAACATGGTTGAATAGATACCCCATGCCAAGATAAAGTTCATCGCAACACCGGCACCGATGATAATAAATTGTTTCCATGCAGGTGCTGACAGATAATGACCTTTTTTCTTTTCTTTGGACATATCCTTGTATTTTTTACGATTGAACATGTCTTCTTGACCATAGATAGAAACGTAACCGCCCAATGGCAATGCAGAAATTTTCCATACAGTACCGCGCTTGTCTTTCCACTTAATTAATGCAGGACCGAATCCAACTGAAAACACATCTACGCGGACCTTGGCCCAACGTGCAGCCCAGAAATGACCCAGTTCGTGTACAAATACAACCACGCCCAAGACGACCAACAACCCAATAATTGTTAACAATGTTCCCATAACTTTCTACTCCTTTTCTTCTGCTTTTTACAAATCGCTTGTTAAACGATGCGCTTTGTAATTTTCAATTAACTTCATAGTTGGAGCATAAACATTTTTAGGCAATGCGTCCAATGAAAACCAATTCCAACACACAATTTCATCTGGTTCCATTGTTTTAACTTCGCCAGACCATTGTTTTGCCAAAAAGCCCAGCGTGATGTAATGGGCCTTTTCGTTGCATTCGTTTGATATAGAAATGATTTCAGCTTTGATCAAATCTAGATCAGTTTCTTCTTTTAATTCGCGGGCGACCCCTTCGAATAATCCATCACCAAAATCAAACTTGCCACCTGGAAAAGTCCAAGTCCCTTCGCCATTTAAATCACTGCTGGCCATCGCTGCATCTGAATTACGCAGTCCCATCAATACGCGACCATCAGAATCCGTTACCATAATTCCCATTCCAGCGCGTGTTACTTTTGGTTTTTCTAACATCGGAATACTCCTTTCCTTGCTTAATTACAGCATTACCAACCATACAATTGGCAAAACATAGATCCAGCCGTCAAATCTGTCGGCGATACCACCATGGCCCGGCAAAATATTGCCAAAGTCTTTGACGCCCAGTTTGCGTTTGATCCAGCTGGCAGTTAAATCACCGTACTGAGACATTAATGAAACACTGATCCCGATCCACAACAGTTGTGGCAAGAATGTATCAGTTCCCAGTAATCCATAAAGAACAGCTGCAAATGTGCCGCACAAGATTCCTGCGATTTGACCCGCCCAAGTTTTTCCCGCAGATAATCTTTCCCACATTTTATCTCCGCCGAACAAGCGACCAAAGAACCATGCGCCAATATCAGCAGCGCTGATGGTCATTAATAATAACAACACAATCCAAGGACGCGCGCCGACACTGTCCGCAGCCGGCGCCATTATGAATAAAAAATAAACAATTCCCGCAAAGCCCATCCATTTGCGCCAAGCAGACAGGCGTGTTTTTCCGCGCGGATTTTTTCGTTTGGCCCAAATTGTTCTAACATCAATATTGAATACTGTATAAATCCATTCAACCATCATAATAATAACAATGGCCCCAACCAGTATTTTGACATCAAAATACTTGAATCCGAAATACTGTCCTGCACCTGCCGCAATTGCCATCAGACCCATAATGATGGCTGTCAGAACTCTTTTTGTTGTATTTGTCATATCTTTCCTTCCTTTCTTAGATATCCGTTTATTTTCCGTATCTTCTTTGGCGATGTGCAAATTCTTCTAGCATCTTGGCAAAATCGCGATCGCGCAATGCAGGCCAATGTTTTGGATAGAACAGCAATTCAGCATAGGCCAGCTTCCACAACATGAAATTAGATACGCGTTGTTCGCCACTGGTGCGAACCAATAAATCGATTGGCAAGAATTCGCCTGTGTCCATAAAGCTCTCGAATGTTTCGGCGTCAACTGGTTCGCCCGCGGCAATTGCGGCATTGGCTGCACGAACAATTTCATCTTGTCCGCCAAAGTCCAATGCAAATACGATTGTCCCAGCTGTGTTTTCTTCGGTGTCTTTTTCCATCTTTTCACACATTTTAAGAACGGCGGCAGACAAGTGATCACGACGACCAACAAATTTTACACGGATATCTTTTTCCTTGACACGTTTTACATGCTTTGGCATTTCTTTCAGCATAAAATCCATCAAGAATTTGACTTCTTTTTTATCGCGACCCCAATTTTCAATCGAGAAAATAAAAAAGCTGACGGTGGTAACGCCGTGTTTAATTAAATATTCAGTTGCCGTATCTACAATGTCGGCACCTTTTTCGTGACCATAAGACGCCGGCATACCCCGACTGCGTGCCCAACGGCGGTTGCCGTCACAGATAAAGGCCACGTGCCCAGGGACTTTTACTTCTTTTTTCTTTTTGAAGAACATATAATTTCCTTATACACTATACCTACAAGAGAAAATCCTAGCGTTTATCTGTTCGAAAAACAAGCGTTTTTAGTGCCTATTTTTCATCAATATCTGCTGGCGGTTTATATTTTTATAATCTATACTGAGCCCAGAAAGAGAAAAAGGATATACTTTAGATAGTGTAGATACTTTTATCTTATTTTTGCGGCAGTGGATTTTTTACAGATTCCAGTATTTTTTTAATTCAATATATTACATTGAATTAAAAAAATATGCTCAATTGTCAGGAATGTATCTTTCTCGTCACACCGGCGTGGGCCGGTGCCCAGTACTGTTAAATTGACAAGAATCTGGTTCCGGACCCCGGCCTGCGCCGGGGTGACGGTCTAAATAAGGTACATTCCTGACAATTGAGTAAAAAAATAAAAAGAATATGGGAAAAATACTCGCCGTCCCAAATGGGATGCGGGCTAAATTAACGATTATCTTCGGATTTGTTCTTGAATGTATATGATATACATCCTTCAACCAAATCCTTGATATTCATTAATTTCCCCACGCACAAAAATAGGTTAAAAATGTCTACGCTATCTAACATGTCACTTAAAACAGAACTTTCAAAAATTGCCGTCGATGTTGATAATATGTTGAATGAAATGATCCCTGCGGATCAATATGATAATTCCCCGGCAAATATTGCACGATATGCCGTCTTGGACGCAGGAAAACGTCTGCGCAGCTTTCTGACGGTTCAGGTAGCCAGTTTGTTTGAGGTGAAGTATGAAACCGCCATCAGGGCAGGCGCATGCCTTGAAATGGTGCATAACTTTTCATTAATTCATGATGATTTACCATGTATTGATAATGATAACCTGCGTCGTGGCCGACCATCTGTATGGGCCAAATATGGTGAACGCAATGCTGTGTTGGCGGGGGACTTTTTATTAAACCGTCCTTATTTTATTCTGGCCACCGACACCAAGATTTCATCCGACGCCAATGTGCGTTTGGAATTGGTTAAGATTCTGTCTGATATGACCCAGGGCATGATCCTAGGGGAATGGATGGATTGCGAAGCCGAAGATAAAACAGTTGCCACAGAATCTGATATTTTAACCATTCAGACATTAAAGACAGGTTGCCTGTTTAATGCGGCCACATCAATGGGTGCGGTCTTGGGTGGTGCGAACGCTGAACAACGTGCGGCGTTGAAAAAGTTTACAGATAATATGGGATTATGTTTTCAAGTAACAGATGATATTTTGGACGCATCCGGTGATCAGGAAAAGGTTGGTAAAACCCTGCGTAAAGACGATCGGACAGGCAAGGCAACATTCGTATCGCTGTTGGGATTGGATGGTGCACGGGCCAAGGCGGTTGATATTGCGGCCGCAGCCAAATCTGCGCTGGATATATTTGGTCCTCGCGCTGATATCCTGCGTGAATTAATGGATTACATTGTGGTCAGGGATAAATAAAAACCGCCGATCGGCGGTTT
>JAIRLP010000016.1 GCA_031259365.1 Rickettsiales bacterium | reverse complement strand
TGTTTTGACATTTTAATATAAGTGTCAAAACAAGAACCGGCGCCCAGTACTATTAAATTGACAAGAACCTAGTTCCGGACCCCAGCCTACGCCGGGGTGACAGTCATTCCTGGCAATTGAGTTTTTATTTTTTGATAGATTGTGCATTATCAAACGTTGTTTTTTATATTTTTATTTGCCACGTTTTAGATATTTTGTAACCAAATATTGCTCAGATTCTATTTTTAATTTCTGAACAGCGGACGCATGTGGCGTATCGTCCCACAGGTCTGGTGCGATGTCCGTGCCTTGGAGTTCATGTTTATATGTTTCGTAACCTTTGTCCGTTTTGGCAATGACGTTTTGTGTGTTGGGCACACTGGTATATGACCATAGTGTACCAAATGGCCTGTCGTCTGCAAAAAGACATGAATACTCTTCTGTTTTTTCGAATTTACCAACAGATACTTCAGAAAAGATTTCAGCCTTGCATACAATATCACGATATGCGTGGTACAGGGCAAGGATGTCTTCGCCAAATATGTGAACGCGTGGTGTGTGCGCGTAATCCGCAACCGGGACATCAAAGACATATTCGTATTTGCCTGGAATGGTTTGTTTAAAGATATTAACACCGCGGGTTTGATAATATCCGCCAGCGCCGTTGATGCTGTTTAAAACACCGGGTGTATTCGTGCCATTGTTCAAAAATTGTGACAAGCACAGATATACCGGATATATATCCAAAAGTATTTTATTAATTGTGTCGCTGGTTAGTTTTAAAACAGAACCATCGCTAAGTATATTTGCATATTTGCGGTAACGCCCCAATGCTCGATATTCAGCATCGTTGATAAACAATCGGCCACCTTTGTCGGTTTTTATTACGCTGACCAGGTTTTCCAGTTTCTTGTGCACCGCCAGCAGTTTTTGGATACGATCTTCTTGATTGATCTTAGAATTCTGTGTCATGGTCAGTTTCCTGTGTTGTCATTCTTTCTGGTTCCCCTGTGATACGCATTGTACCTGATATTTTTACCCAATTGCAATATAAATAAAACCACCGGTGGATTACTCCGCCGGTGGCTCTCCCTTCCTTCCATTTCTGGAAACTGAATATATAAGTTCCGAAATTTTGCCGTTATTAGGCAAAGTTTCTGGAACGCGTCATAAGGTTCCGCGACTTATACAATTTTTTTCCACTTGTTTTATCGCAAGCGAATTCGTATCGGCAATGGGCCCAGGGGGTAGATATCTACGGACCCCGTTGCCTTTTATGCCTTAGGCTGCACGTGCAATCTTTTCGACCGCGGTAACGTCGCTTGACACCATAACTTTCTTGGCTTCGCTGAAAACCATTTCCTTTACACGCAGTGCCAAAGTCTTGGTTTCCAGGCTTTCGGCAGCAACGTCGAAATTGTCTGTGCGGATTTGCAATGATACATATGCGCCGATCAAGGAAGCGCGTGGCAAATCTTCAATTGAACGTGGGGCGTTATTCTGACCAATGTGCAATTCATCTGCCAAAGAGACGATTTGACGGTCTTCATTCACCCAAACTGTTGCGGTCAGAACTTTGTTAAGTGCAACCATGATTTCTTTTATGTTTTTTGACATTCCCCTTTCCCCCTTTTTGGTTTAACTTAAAAATTTAACGTATAGATATTTGTGTTTACAAAATCACCAGTTAAATTTCTAAAGTTCTTTTTGTTTTTCGCAGAAATTCGCTTTTTTGGCGGTTTTCTGCGGTTTTTTGATTTATCTTCCTTGTCTATACACGAATCATAGAACAAAAACGAATCGCGGGTCAAGCGGAAAATAATTTTATTTGTATTTTATTATAAAATTCCTATTAATTACTTGTTAAACCATAAAATACCATAAAATGATTATAGATTGTCATTGACAATCATAAAATGGCGTGCTAAATTTTCTTTTGAACTGGAAAAGTCGGGTTGTCTCGGTAAAACAAAATAGGGAAAAAAGAATGTCATTGTTTCTTTCTTCTTATGAAAATCGCTTGGATACAAAGGGGCGCATTTCTGTCCCGGCTTCTTTCCGTTCGGCGGTCGCCAGCGACAATTTCGCAGGTGTTGTTTTGTACCGCTCTTTCACAAATAATTGCATCGAAGGATTATCAATGCAGCGCATGGAAAAGTTGGCATCTGCCACTGATCAAATGGGCGTATTTGACAGTGAATTGGATGATTTGTCTGCGATGTTGTTTGCGGATGCCAGACCATTACAATTTGATGTGACTGGACGCGTTGTTATCCCAGAAGATTTATTGAAACATGCCGGTATCTTTGATACTGCTGTGTTCGTTGGTCGTGGTAACAGTTTTCAAATCTGGAATCCGACCGCATTTGCGGATGCGCAGAAAAAGTCCATGGATAATCTGCGAGTTGCTCGTCCAAATTTGAAGATTGCGGGCTAGGAGAGGAATTAGTAAAGAAGGGCTGTGTTTCAATTCTTTTTTTGTTTTAAATCGCTCAACTGGAAATAAAATATTTTTTTGTCATTGCTTCGCGTTGCAGCGCATGACAAGGGTTTGGTGAAATTGAAAGATGATACCAGTACTGGATTGCCACGCTTTGCCAACCTTGTCATTGTTCGCCTCGCTATGCAATCCAGTTATTGTTTCACTATGTCTGACAATTTAGCTCTTTATGCCGGTGTGACGATGCAAAAGAACCTTGTGTTTAAAGCACTAAATTGTAGGACAGAGGGTATTGTTTTATTTTAGGTATGAGATAGAAGATAAAAGAAATCGCACCAAGTGGTGCGATTTTTTATAATAAGGCGCAAGTGACAGGAATGACAACTGTTTTTCGTGGGTGGGCGTCAGGGTGACGGTGTAAGAAAAGATACATTCCTGTCACTTGAGCATATAATAAACGTCACGTTCCTATTCCTACCTATGCTGGAATTATAGGCGGAAGAAATAAAAAAACCGCCCAATCGGGCGGTTCTTTTTTTATTAGATAATCTTTATTCTGGGCATGCACCTGAAACCAATGCGCCTTTTTTAATACATTCGCAGAATGCACCTGTTGGTGTAGAGGCCACTACTGCTGTTGTGGTTGGTGCGCCCGCTGCTGCAGCTGTCTTGGTTGGATTCAAGAACGAATTTGCAGGACATACATATCCACCACCTGCCGCAGCAATAATTTTATCCTTATTGACGCTGGTTGTGCCATATATAACACTTTCGCATGTTGTAATCTGTGCAGCGCAAGCCTGAGTAGCTGTTGCTGAGCTGGTGCCATAGTTGTTTGAAGACAAGCAAGATGCAACATCGGTCATGCAGCTTTCTGCGTATCTGGCCAAAACTTCGTCTTGTTGTGTTTTTATCTGAATCAAAGTGCGTTCCATATAATTTATAACAACACTGTTATCACCTGTATATGTTTTGCCGGATGATATATATGTATAGTCTTGACACTTGTTCAGCACAGAGATACACATACCCAAACTTTTGCCATCATTTGTGGTATAACCAATTTTACCCTGCAGGTATTCAACCATGTTGGTTGGATTAACTGGCGGTTGCGCCGTGCCTGTTGTTATTTCAGCAGTTATAAATGCGCTGATCGTCCCATTGCCCCAAGCGGTCTGACTGCTGCCATAATTCCATGAAGAATATAGATCACTTGCAGCGGTTGTTGAGCTTGTGATATTACCACCGGATACGCCAGGTGTGCTGCCCACAATAATGGAACCATTTACAACGTACTTGCCGGTTGGATCCAAACAGTTTTCATAATCTGAACCGCAAACAAAGTCGTCTTGCATACAAGAATCCAATGCGTTCACACAACCACGCAAGTCATATGCGTTCTTTTGTTGTGCAACCAACAAACGTGCCTTTTGCAATACTGATTTTGCATTTCTTACAGTAGCGGTCATGTTTGTGTTTGCGTCGTCCAAGCTGCGTTCATACAACAAGCATTGTTTATCAATTTCCAAATCATAAGCATTAGTCAGGATGCCGATATCAACGCCTTGCTGTTGGCAAGTATTTAAAACAGCTGTTTTACAACGTGAAGCGGCTGTTTTGTACAATTCGGCGCCACGTTGGTTGCTGATATTGCTGGTAGATGTTGATGTGCCGAACAAAGAAGCTAGATCAAATCCACTGTTGCCAAAACTGAAGTCCAACAAACCTGACAAGTCCAAGCTCATGCTGGTGTCACTTGCGGTCGCTGTACCGGACTTAACATCAATGATCATGTTCTTGACGCGATCCAAGTCACTTTTCAGACGAGTGCTGTCGGTTGTTGTTTGCATTTCAAGTTCAGCTTCTGTTGTCGAGAACAAAGTTTGAATTTCGTCTTTGGTCAAACCAATGTACTGAATCTTTTGCGCAACGTCTTGTAATTCTTCGGTTGCCTTTTTCAAGGCGTCTTCTGTTTTAGAATAATTTTTCAAATTAGCAGAACAGCTGCAACGGCCTTGATTGTCATCCAATACATTACAGAAGCTGTCCATACATTGTGTGTACTGAGCTTTGCAGTAATCAGTCATTTGAGCCAATTCATCCATTGATGCGACAGTTGCTGCTGAATCAACAGTTGCAGTGTTTGAAACGCTGGCTGTGGTTGCGATACGTGTCACTGCGCTTGGCGTGCGCGTGCCGATGCTGGATGTTGCCGCTGGACGAACGCCAACACGTCCCGTGTACAATGGTGAACTTACTGTATCTGTTTGGGTCAATGATCCTGTGGATGCGGCGCGAGCTGTATTGGCAGGTGTCGCCTGTGCTACCCTGCGCGAAGAAACATTGCCTGAACGAGTTGCTGTGCCCGTCGTGCGCGAAGCTGTTGTGTTACCAGCGGCTGCACCACGAGAAGCTGTAGAACCCGCAGTTGTACGAGAAGATACTGCGCGTCGTGCTGTGCCGCGATTTGCCGTATTCGAAGCAGAAACGGATGAAGGGACAATACGGCTGGCGCTGCGGCTGGTCGTTGTACGCGGGCTGGCAGTTGCCGGAACAACAGCGGCCGTCGGCGTAATAACTTCTTCAACCTCATCCAGGACGATATCTTCATCGATAAAATCGTCCGAATATTCGATCGCGTCTTCGAAGTAGTAAACCGGCGCAACCTCAGCAAAGGCGGGCATAATTAGCAAACTACTAAGCGCTGCAATAAATCTTTTCATATAAGAAATCCCTTCTTCATTATGCCCCATTATATCATACGCCGCAATTCTGGGCAAATGAAAAATTGGAAAAAGTGCTTTTCTGCGGGGGGATAAATATGTTTGTTAACTGGGAAAATAAAGTGATTTCATGTCACAATCAGTTTGATATTATTTTGATGTAAATTATTTATATCTGACATGTATTGTCGGATAAGTGATTTTGTTTCTGTGATCCCCGGAAGTACTGAATTTTGAAAGTTGTAACGGGCGGACCAAAAAACAGAAGATGGAATAATATTTGATGTGATTTTTGGAATGTTTTCATCTTTTGTGCAATCAATGTTTTGAATTTTTGACCAATCCAATATGGTTTGGTATTTTGCTTTTCCAAAAATTTTTTCAACATACGCACAGTTATCTGGTATTAATTTACCATCAATGATATGCTTCATAGTCAATTTTTGGCAATTCGAATTTGTTAATCTTTGACGATAGCAATTACATTTTCTGGTTTTCAAATCAAAATGCTGACAAGTATAGTTTGAATAATACAGTTGGTTGTCATCTTCCACCTTGGCCAAGCAACACAGCCCGCAATTTTTGCAGATTTTATCCCAAGCCTGGGGTGATAACTTGTTCAATTCATCAATATTCTTTTTGATTTGATTAATATCCAACATACTATGCAATTCCAGAGGTGTTCTTTTGCCATAACCAGGACGATAACAAAGTTTCATCCAATGTTTTAACTGATTTCCAACCTAATTCATTATTGGCCAATGAGACATCGGCCCAAATAGCAGCGATGTCACCAGGACGACGATCTGCGATTGTGTAATTCAATTTGATGCCTGTTGCACGTTCAAAAGCCAAGATTAATTCCATAACTGAAACGCCTTTGCCTGTTCCCAGATTAAATACTTCGGTTTGTTCTTTTTGTTGTTTATCAATCATACGCTTGATCGCGACAACGTGGGCCGCAGCCAAATCATTAACGTCGATATAATCACGCACACAAAAGCCATCTGGTGTGTCGTAATCATTACCAAAGACGCTTAATCTTTCGCGAATGCCTGCAGCTGTTTGGGTAATATATGGCAACAAGTTGTTTGGAACACCTGATGGTAATTCACCGATCTTGGCCGAAGGATGCGCCCCAATAGGATTGAAATAGCGTAACAGGATTGCATGGATGTTCTGATTTGCATGTGCCGTGTCGCGGATAATGCTTTCCCCAATAACTTTGGTATTTCCATATGGTGACATTGCGGCCTTTAATGGCGTTTGTTCTGTCACAGTGGATACATCTGGATCACCATATACAGTTGCACTGGAAGAAAATACAATGTTTGGAACATTAAATTCGGACATCATTTCCAAAATGTTTAACAAAGATCCAATATTGTTACGATAATATTTGATTGGTTGCTGGATGGATTCCCCGACTGCTTTTAATGCGGCAAAGTGAATGATGCCATTAATGTTTTTATGTTTGATAAATACATTCCGCATTGCAGATAGATCTGTGCAATCGACAAGTTCAAAAGCAGGGCGAACGCCTGTAATACTTTCGATTCCATCCAAAACGGTTATCGCAGCGTTGGACAGATTATCAACAATAACAACATTAAATCCAGATTCTTGAAGGGCGACAACTGTATGCGAACCGATATATCCAATTCCGCCAGTAACCATAATTGTTTCAAGTGTTTTGGTCATGATGATTCCTTTATATTTTATTAAGTCCTGACCTTAATTCCAACCACACATCCATCAATTTCATATTCGCCTGCATAAATATTAAAAATATGCATAACGGTTGGTGATTTTGTCAGCATTGTCGAAGCAGACAACATCTGAAATCCATATCCCATTGCGGTTGCGGCCAACCACATGTTCTGCAAGGCATGCGCCATAGATTGTTTTGCGACCGGTGGGAATCCCTTTTTTTCTGCAATCAAAATCCAATAAGTATTTTTGGTCAATGCAGGAATTCCATTGTCAGCAAAATTTTTGACGCGTTTATGAAATGATTTAAATTTAGAACTGAATAAACTTAAGAATCCTAAAACACGTGCATTCTTTTTCATAACTTTGCGTAATTCAGTTATGATTATTGCACGGTTTTTTGCATCTGGTGCTATAACAAATATTTTTCGACATTCTTCACGTGTAAAACCTGTGGCGTCACCAAAAGGGGCCAGACGGGCGGCTTCGGTAATTTTTTTAATATCTTCGCGGTCTATTATCTGATTGGAAAAGTTTCGTGTGGAATGACGTTGTTTTAAAATATCAAAAAGAACTTCTGCGTTCTGTTGCATGTTTATCCCTTAATCTTATCCGCAGCTATTATATGGGAAAATTATCTAATTTGTAATTAAATAAATTAAAGGAATAACACATCTACTGGCGTTTGATTCTGGTCATGTACCATATGTACATTCCCGACATCAAACACTTCGTACCTGTATTATTCTTTTTATTACACCCGATTTTTGATTTTTTTGATTCTGTATCCAATTACGATATCTGATATCGCATAAAACAGCAGTGATATTGCGACATAAAGTGTTATTGCATATGCAGCAGTGATTGGATAGATAATAATTACACCTGCCAATAACAATGATACCAGTGATACGAAGATTCCTAATATGCCGACAAAAGAATCTGCGTTTATCATATCAATGGACATGATAAAGAAATAGATTGATCGAACCAGGAATATTGCAGCAATTAGTGTGACGAATACGGTGAATGACAACTGTGGGAATAATATCAAAATGATACCCAGTCCCAGTGGCATCAAACTGAATATGATGTCCAAAAATTTGGACCTGCCGGGATCTCTGGACAACAAGGATTTGGTAAAATAATATATTCCAAATACTGTAAATGCCACGCCCAGGGTTGTCACCAAGAAGAACAATGTAGTAGTTGGGCTAAGCAGCATCAGTACAGACAGGATCAGCAGAAGAACGCCTTCGGTTATCAGGGAATTGGCATGTTTTGTAAATGCCTTGCCAAAGGGGTTGGTTTTTAGTTTTTTTACCATTAGAGCCTCCTGTATTAAGGGTTAAGATTCAAATGGGATTGTATTCTATTTCTTTTTCGGCGCTGGTTTTGGTGCAATCTTACATTTATTGCCATTCTTACGGGCAACTGATAAAGCGATGGCTATGGCTTGCTTTTGTGGCTTGCCTGCCTTGATTTCGGTGCGTATATTTTCAGAAATAGTTTTTTTACTGCATCCTTGTTTAAGTGGCATTATATCCCCCTTTTGTTTACAAGCAGGATAATAACATATTCTTTTCTCTGATTATATAGGATTGAAAACACGCCATTTCAAGGGAAACGGCGTATTTTATTTTTATCAAAAAAGTTGTTTTTTAATCCAATTTGGCTATCCACACAACATAATTCTTATTGTATTCTTTGGCGCAACTTGGGCAAGTCGTATACCACATGTATAACAAGTCGTATACCACATGTATAAATGGCTGTATTTTAATTTTTTTCTTTTCATATGTTTTTCGAAATCTTGGGCCCAAATTTTTGTGTCTTCGTGTGGACCTTCGTATACGCGGGTGTAATATTTTCCAGACAGCGTCACATTTTGCAGACCCTTGATTTTTTTATTAACGGCGACATAGACATCCATGTTCCATTTCGATGTATGATCTGATAAAACCATGTTGTCTTGGAATTGGGCACCAGCTGCCATGGCCGTCTTGAACAAGCGTTTCATGACACAATTGATATTCAAAGGCATATAAAAGAATGTTCTAACTTTGTCTTTGATAAATAATTTATTTTTCCAGGTGACTGTTTTATTGTCCCACAATCTTGGGTTAAAAGGTGGACAGCAGCCCGTATCTGTTTTTGTGATTTTGTTCATTTTTTTCTGCCTTTTATTTTACGTCGTTTAGATAAAGCTAGTATTAAAAATATATTTTTCAAATGATATTTGTTTGAGATATATTATACACAAAAATTTTATGAGAAAAAACACCCAAGTAAACTTAGGTGTTTCCGGTGTTTTTACTTATATAGTTCTTATGCCGTACAGTGATTCTAGCAGATTACAGAATATATAGTTAATAGGATATAATTCCGATCTATAAGAAAAAGGTTTCGAATATTTGACGAAATTTAGTTTCCATAAGGAGTTGAAATCGTTAAAAATTTTAATTATTTAGTATCCATAGGGAAAGAATTAATTCCTTATAAAAATAATCAAAGAAAAGGAGAGCGTCATGAAGAAACTGGTATTACCTGTTCTGGTTCTTACAACAGTCGGAATGTTTTCAGCCCCAGCGATGGCATACACAGACAGTAATTTTTATGTGGCTGGTCGTGCGGGTTATGCTGCAACGTCGATGGGTGAAATGTTTGGCAGAACAAAGTTTGGCGATGACTTGGGAACATTCTCGGTCGCAGCTGGTGTGCAAAACGGTGGATTGCGTGGTGAAATCGAAGCTTTGACACGTACCCAATTTAAAAATCATGACAAGAAAATGGACGGTTATAACCTGACGTTCAATTTGATGTATGATATTGATTTGGGTTATCGTATTAAACCATTCGTGGGTGGCAGTGCTGGTTTTTCACATAATAAACTGGAACAGCGCGGGAAAAAGACTAGACTTTGTTTTTGGTCCAATGGCAGGACTTTCATATGATATCACAGACAATTTGTCTGCCGACTTTACATACAGATACCTGATTGTAGATAATTGCAAGATGGCGCATGGAAAAAGGGATCTGGTATCTAATGAATACACATTGGGACTAAGATATAAGTTCTAGGCAAAACAAATCACACATTATTTGTTGTTCAAAAAAAGAAGCACTTTTTCAGTGCTTCTTTTTTAATGGTGATGATGACCCATAAAATGTAATACCAGACCAAGTACAAATATCCCAGTGACGCAACCCAAGATGATTTTCTGGATCCGATGACCCCGTGGTGCACCACAAGAATCACAACCGCAATGACAATCGCGTAAAACCAGATACCAAGACAGCCCCAACATGGCAGCTGAAAATACAAACAACCAAGGTTCCAAATAATGCGGGATGACGTGAAAATGGGCGGCTTCTGGTGTGATCAGGCTGATGATTGATAATGCAATTGGCAACACACAACAAAACAGGTGTGGTAACAAACTTGCAATAAGGCTTATGTTAATGGCTTTGTTTTTCATGACGTGGATTCTATCATATGTATCTTTATATGAAAAATATTTCTTTGCATGGGCTTCTTGCTATGTTCCCATGGTCGTGTATAATATTAAGCATGCG
>JAIRLP010000015.1 GCA_031259365.1 Rickettsiales bacterium | reverse complement strand
CGGTTCCAATCACAAGATCATAACCCTGGGAGAATAAATTCGCTGCTAAGTCAGACAATAATTTAATTCTGTGTTTGTCACCTTTCAACCGGGGCAGGTCTTTGTGCTCTAATTTGGTTATATGTGCCTTGCCAGCGCCACTTGGGATTTTTTGATCCATGCCGTCCAAGTAGATATATAAATTTTCTTCACTAATCTGTTTGCCATAATAAGCAATCCAACGATTCAAAAAGAATTCATCGTTGCGTGCCATTGTGATTGCTGCAATGCGTTTAAACATGGTTATACTCCCTCATTAAAGATCTTATACAATGAATATCTGATATTACGATAAGCTATTTTAATCGGATTGTTAGTCAAAAGTTTAGAAACATATTGCGCGCCATATACATGGTTTGCATTTTGTAAAATGGCATCTTTGACGTCCGGGGTAACATGATTCAAGACATACAGAATTTGTTTGCCCAGCCCTCCATTATGACGGCCAAACGCCAGTTTCTTCATAAAAGGAAATCCATTTTTGTATAATGATTTAATCTGATTATAGACCCCACGGTTTTTAATTGTATATTCACATCCCCATGGGATATTGCGGGTGATCAGGTTTTTGGTAAAGCCTTGTTCATACAGACGCGTTACCATGCCTTTTTCGGTCTGATGGGTAACACTGCGCATAAACTTGTCAAACCAATCAGATGCAAAGATCTTTTGGGACAGGCCTATAAACCAAGATTGGATATGCGGGTGTCTGGGATTTGGATTGCATACCATACCGGTCACACCAAGGCCGGATGATTCCAATTTTTCAATAATGGGTTGTAATGGATGTATAGGGGCATACATAGAATCATTGACCATATAGATCCAATCATAATCAGACAGTTTTAAGTTGTTATAGGCCCATAGATAGGCGCGTTTATAACTGCCAAAATCATATTCTGTGTGGCGGTTCGCGCCAGCATAAAGCACATAGGGGGCAACTTTTTTTAATTCGTTATCCGCACCATCATTATCCATATAAAGGACAATATCGCCCAATTTATTTAATTCACGCAGATAAATTAACAAGGAATCATCTACGATCCCATGATCTGGATCGGATGCGTCATATGCCGCGAATAAAAACAGGCGTCTAGGTTTTTGAGCCATTTTTTAATATACCTTTTGTGCAAACATACTATAATATACTTGGTTTACGGTTAATTTGCAATAGAAGGCTATAATGTCATATAAAATCTATGGACCAACAGGGTTTAAAAAATATTTTTATAATAACACAAAAAATCAGTCTATAAAATCTGGACTTGAAATTGATGTAATAAGTGATGGAATTATTGCAGTAGAACAAAAAAGCAGCGCCTATGGTGTATTTGATAATGAATTAAAATTTATAAAATCATCTTGTCAGTTGCGAAACAAAGACAGTCAATTTATACCAAAATTTGATAATACGGATATACCATTCATCAATGAAACAGTTTTATATTTTGGAAATGTTTATCCACAATTTGGACATTTTATGTTAGAACATATGAATCGCGCTTGGGGTTTGTTGGATGACAGGTATAAAAATACCAAGGTTGTTTTGGTTAATAATAAAAATGTATCCGTGCCTGAATACATGTATAAGCTGATAGAATTATTGGGCGTTAAGCGTGATGATATAATAATATTAAATCAAACAACAAAATTTAGACAAGTTATCGTCCCAGCCCAAGGATTTAATGTTCCTGTATTTTCGTCTTATGAATTTATATCGACATATAATAAAATTTCCAAAGATATTGCATCCAAAAACATTGTGCATGAAAAAATTTATGTTTCACGAACTGCACTGGGAAGCAAGAAAACAATTGGCGAAGAAAAAATTCAAAAGATATTTGAAAAGAATGGCTTTTTTGTTGTTTGTCCTGAAACTTTGCCGTTATCAGAACAGGTCTCATTGATGAAAAACTGCAAAGTCTTGGCAGGGTGTGCAGGAACGGCATTGCATCTGGCGCTGTTTATGCCAAATGGCGGTCAGGTTATTCAGATAAAACGAAACAGAAGAAATAAATGCAACGCGCTAATTCAATATTTAATAAATAAAACAAAAAATATAGATTCTGTTTTTATTTGTGCATCTATTGAATTAGATAAAACGGATCATGGAACCAGTGCACCACAAATTATTTCTGTTAACAAATACCTGTGTCAATTTTTCAAGGACTTTGATTTCAAGTATGATGAATCAGATATATCTGTTGATACCCAAGCATGGCAAGAATATAAAACATTGATGGATGAATATAGTAAACAAAAGGGCAGTGTGTTTTTAAATGAATTCAAACATAAGATTATCAAAATTGTATCTTGTTTTGTTCCAGGTCGACAAAGACGCGGACGTTTTCGAAAATGGTTGAAAAAATTGTTGAAGCAAAATTAACCAAACGCTTTATAAAAAAGCCGACGATTTGTCGGCTTTTTTATCGCAATTTATTCGGCGCTGCGTTTTGCTTTCTTGCGTAAGTTGCTGTCTAATTCTTTCTTGCGCAGACGAATCGTGTTTGGTGTTACTTCTACTAATTCATCATCCTGTATATAAGACAACGCTTCTTCCAGTGACATGCGACGAGGAGGGGACAAGAACATCTTTTCTTCAGAACCCGATGCACGCATGTTGGTTAATGCTTTTCCTTTGACTGGGTTTACTTCCAAATCGTTTTCTTTGGAATGTTCGCCGATAATCATGCCGGAATAAACCTGAGTCTGTGGTTCAATAAACATCTGTCCGCGCGCTTCTAGATTATGCAAAGCGAATGTAACAGCCACACCATTTTCCATAGACACCAATACGCCTTGGCGGTACTGATCAATTGGACCACGATATGTGTCATATTCACTGAATGTACGGTTCATAATTCCTGAGCCGCGGGTATCAGTACGGAATTCAGACAAGTAACCAATCAACCCGCGAGATGGGGCAGAAAAAGTAATACGTGTTTTGCCAACACCAGATGGTTTCATTTCTGTAATAATAGCTTTGCGCTTGGTCATTTTTTCAATAACAGCGCCGCTGTAGTCATCATCC
>JAIRLP010000012.1 GCA_031259365.1 Rickettsiales bacterium | reverse complement strand
TGCTGGAACTCTTTCAACTGCCGGGCATGGAAATCTGCTTCGGCCGATTTGGTCTTTTTCAGATAATCGCCCATCTGTCCCAGTAATTCGTCAGGCAGCTTCAGGGTATTCAAAATCTTGGATACTTGTGCAGTGACGCGCTCTTCGCGGGTATATATCAGATTACCGGCCGCATCCCGTGACCCCAAATAGGTATATTTATCCTTTTTATGCTGGTTGGATACTATCCGGCCGCTGTTCGCGCATTGAAATCGTCACGGTTGCTCCGGCGGCCAAAGCCAAGGGAATCCAGGTGCTCTACTTCATATTTATTACTTTTGAAAATTGATCTGCCAAAGATTCAAAACCACCTTTGACATATCGTAAAGCATTAGGGTGAATACAGAGTCCTACTTTTTGACCATCAAATTCAAAGACCTTGCCACAATTTTCTTTTACTTTGATTTTTTGTCCTGTAATAGTTTCATAGGCGACCCCACCTAGCGCTATTATTAACTCGGGATTTACGGCCTTTATTTGTTGAAAAAGGTATGGTTTACAAAGATCAATTTCTTTTCTAGTTGGTTTGCGATTTTCGGGCGGCCAACATTTCATAACATTGGTAATAAATAAATCTTCTCGCTTTACACCACACTTATCCAAAATTTTATTTAAAATTTGACCTCCATGTCCAACAAAGGGTCGGCCTTGTTCATCATTAACATGACCAGGCGCTTCCCCGATTAACATAATTTTTGCATTAGCGGGACCTTCGCCGGGCACTGCCTTGTTACGCGTCTGACATAATGGACAGTTAGTACATCTGTTAATCGTTTGAGAAATTTCATTTATCATTTTTACGCCAGTAATTTCTTGGTTTAACTCCAAACATTCTTATCACAACAAATTAATAATTTGAACATATTATTTTTGCGTATATAATTCACCTGTTGGAGAAAAGTTATGAAAATCTATCAGGTCGGTGGCGCAATCCGAAATCAGATTATAAAAAAAGAGCTGGGTATAACCCTGCCTGTCACTGATAATGATTTTGTTGTAACCGGGGCCACGGTCAGAGAAATGTTGGATCTGGGTTTTCACCAAGTCGGCAAAGATTTCCCTGTGTTTTTGCATCCCGAAACCCGTGATGAATATGCCCTGGCCCGCCGTGAAATAAAGACTGGTCAAAATCACACCAGCTTTGAATTTATCTTTTCTGAAAATACTTTGATTGAAGATGATCTGTTCAGACGCGATTTTACAATGAATGCCATCGCATTTATCGACGATACTTATATTGATCCATACCATGGCATCCAAGATATCAAAACACGCACCATAAGACATGTATCGGATGAACACTTTCCAGAAGATCCTTTAAGGGTCCTGCGCGCGTGCAGATTCGCCGCCCAGTTGAACTTTGACATCGCGGATGAAACCATGACCATTTTAAAACGAATGGTTGCTGATGGCGAATTAAAGCATCTTTCCAAAGAACGCATTATGGCCGAAATTAAAAAGGCTTTATCACCTGGATACAATTCACGTAAATTTATTGAATACATGTCAGAATGTGGTGCCCTGAAAGAAATATTACCGGATATTGAAAATCTAAAACGTTTGATTGAAAAACCTGAACACCATGGCGAAGGAAATGCTTTTGAACACACGTTGATGGTTTTAGATCAGGCAATAAATGAATCCTTTTATGTCAAAATGGGATGTTTGTTCCATGATGTTGGAAAATATATTGCCCAGCAAAGAAATCAAAAAGGTCATGATTCATACGAAATTGCTTTGCGTACCGGCACCTTATTGAAACGATTGAAATTTGATAACAAGGTGATTAAAACTGTGCGATTGACAATCATGAATCATATGCGTCTTAAATTTCTGGATGTCATGACCCAAAAAAAGATACATGATATCCTATCCAGCATCAGCAGCGGTTTCCGGGATATTAGCGCGTTGATTGACCAATTGATTATTTTCAGATGTGATAATAACGGCAGAATATCTGACGCAATTGATGCAGATCACGATCAAATCATTTTTGATAAATGGATCCAAATTTTTAACATCTGTAAAAATATTCAGTTCAAAGATTTGAAAAACACAGAAAAGCTACAACCCGTCGAACGCAAAGATTACCTGCGCAAGGTTCGTATTGCTGCCATTAAAAAATATATAGACAATCCCTAGAACTTTTGATTAAACAGTCGAAATTTTACTTCGATATCTTGTATTGGGTAATTTTCCAAGAGTGGAATGATAATAGGTCCCGGTCGCACGGCCGTATCAGATGTTTCCAAATATCCTTCCATATTCAAATCATCGCGACTGTTTACGCTGATGGAAACAATATCCCCCAGGCTGGATACAGAACCTTCTTTGGGTTTAATAAATGTATTTGATATTTTATGCTGAATCAGTCCCACTGGGGCCATATCAGTTTCTTCAAAACTTTGGATGGCAATATCACTTTTATCGATCGTTTCTGGATCTTTAACAGTCACCTGGGCCAATGCACCAGATACAGATAAAAATAAGATTGTAAAAGATGTGAAATATTTTCTCATGTCTGTTCAGGATACACTAAAAAAGCCTATTTTAAAACAAAAACCTAATCCGTATGCCAACATCAAAGACGCTTAAAGTTCCGCTTTCTTGCCAGTCTGTAAAATTGGAAACACTTTCTTCCCCAAGTGTAAGATTAGTTGGTGGACCGACTGGAATGCTGTCAAACCTTGCGAGAATATCCCATTGTGATACAATTACATTGCTGGTTTCCACACGTCCAAGATTTACATAACGCCCAAAAAAGTCCACTAAGGCCCTATCGGTTAGGTTATAAGTTACCCCGAGTTCAACTGCCCATGCAACATTAGTCGTGGTACCGCCTTTATGAAGAGCGGAAATTTCCTGAAATCCGATGACTGTCTCAACTGGTTGAACAGTGTCTTTCATCTCTGGAAAAATATAAGCACCATTGTCAAAAACAGTATAATCAGAAACCGAATTACTCGCCATACCAATCCCAGCACCGATATATGGACGCAATGCCCATCGACCTATAAAGCTGTCTAAGAAATTATAATAAGCACTCAACAATACAACATTGCTTACAATATTCGGACTACTCCCTAAGAAACGCAAACCACCTGTATGGGTTGTCAAAAGTGGGTCAATCGGAAGAAGTTCATTGGATGTCATTTTCATGGAAAGATCAGAATATCGTAAGTACGAAACATCAACGCGGAAATTTTCACTTACGACCGTGCCAAATGAAAATTGAAGTGGTATGGTTCCGTTAGTCTGGAAATCCGATTGGTCAAAAGAGCCAGGAGCACGAAAAGCGTTCGTATCATTTTTATACTGAGATTCTATCCCACCAAATACTATTGCAGGGTACGCAATTGAGAAGCCAACATAAAACTGTTCAGACTGTTTTTTACTGCTATCAGTTGAATTATTCTTCGTTGATTCTGAGAGTGGACACCATACAGGTTGTCTATCAAAGGTTCCACACCGAATCCAATTATTTGGAGTTGTATCACACGGTATTATATTGTTACCAGATTTTTTGCACCAATCTGCATGAGCGGGGATAATAAATAGTGAAAACAGAAAAACGGACAAGGAAAGTCCTCTCGACAACCGTTTAATGCCAAAGTTACTTTCTGTTCTGTCTGTTTTTATTTTCATAGTTTCAACCTTCATTAACGAGTTTTTTGTTGGGATATTTCTATGACCCAAACACAGCCTTTCCCGCCAGCTCCGCCATCGCCGCCTTGACCGTTTACACCGACAGATGAGGTGGTAGGAGCCTCACCGTTAGCACCCGAAGTCCAAGAACCGCCACCACCGCCGCCGTCTCCACCAGGGATGCCCGCTTGAGCCGGTCTGCTAGCTGGTTGAGAGCCCGAACCACC
Organism: Rickettsiales bacterium; assembly: GCA_031259365.1. Lineage (GTDB taxonomy): Bacteria > Pseudomonadota > Alphaproteobacteria > Rs-D84 > Rs-D84 > JAIRLP01. Next base: position 801 of record JAIRLP010000012.1, on the reverse strand, counting down.
ATTGCCTGCGCTTACCATCTGTGCTACATCGGCTGCAGTAGTGTTTGCACTCACTACAAGACCATTGTCTTCTGCACCAAGTCCACCTTCGCCAGCACCGGTAGCTACAACCGTATTGCCTGCTCCGGCAGCACCTGCGCCACCTGCTCTTTGATCATAGTTTCCGGTCAACTCACCTATGACAGATGTTGCACCGTTTCCGTAGTCACCAAGACCGCCTGTTGTTGGGGTTGGGGTGGAAGAAGTTGCTCTTGAGCCTCTTGTGCCACCAGCACCACCACCACGAGAACCTACGTAAGGATTACTTGCACCAACAGATGCACCCGGTACAGGAACAGACGCATCAATTCCGCCGGCTGCAGAGCCAGATAACACAGAGTCTTTATTCAACGCCAAAGTTACAGCACCCTGCAGTTTTGTTTCGATTGTAGTTATTGATATCGACATGGCAAACATAGCTGGAGCTTCTACGATTTCTTCGAAAACGTATCCGCCAGCACCGCCGCCGCCACCCATAGCACCGTAGACAGCTTGGGTTGTATTGTTATTGTTGCTGTTTGATGTTCCACCTTTTCCACCGTTTCCCCCTGGTCCGATTGCAATAACCTTATAGGTTCCGGGTCCCATAATCAAAAAAGCATCTTCAGTATAATGATAAATAGCCACCACTCTCTCCTTTGGTTGATTTTGATTTAGTGTTATGATTCATAAAATCCTAACAAAGTTATCCTAGCAAGCTGACTTCTAAATTACAAGTTTTTTATATTAAATATTCTTTCCCTATACACATATGTAACACAT
>JAIRLP010000075.1 GCA_031259365.1 Rickettsiales bacterium | reverse complement strand
CCAAGCTATTTGTTACATCTGTCTGAGTTGCCAGACCCGAGATATCGGCAGACTGCAATGCACTATCTGCTTTGCCCAAAGATGTCTGAACTTCACTTGCCAATTTGGCTTTCGTAACATTCCCGTCAGCAATACCAGCCGTTATAACAGCATTAGTGGCGATCTTGGCTGCTGTGACGGCAGCAGCGTCGATATCATCTGTTGCAACTGTATCTTTTTTTGCCAGCGCTTTCAAATCTGAAGTATCCGCCTTGGCTGAGATTGATGTTTGAATACTTGTTGGGGAAATGCCCGAATCTGTCAGGTTACCCGATCCATCCAATCCAGCCAAATTACCACTTGTCGCAGAATTTACTTTGTCCGCTTTGCTTGCAACGTCAGTATCAACATCATTAACAGCGTCATTGATTGCACTTGCTACGATGTTAGTAATGGAAGTATTAACGTCTGTTGTGGTGGAATAATTCGCCAACTTTGTATCAACAGTATCCAAAATAGTTGTAGTCTGCGCAGTGTTTTGTGCATCTACGTATTCTTTACTTGCGATCTGAGCAGCATTAGCACCGGCACTTAGCAATATTGCCGCCATAAAGCCAGAGAATATTATTTTCTTTTTCATCTTTTTTCTTCCTTTATATATATCAATGCCACCCGTCCCGTTTCCTAAACAGAAAAGGGGCATCGCGGCAATTCTATTTAGTACGCAACCTTGAGCCAAGTTTCCGTACCACTATTCATAACCAGCACATAATCTGAACCGTCACTAGGCGCACCAGAAACATCCGGCGCATCACCAGGCTGCAACGCCGTATCAGCCAAACCTAATGAAGTTTGAACATCGGCAGCCAATTTAGCCTTGGTCACATTGGCATCATTGATATCTGCCGTGGCGACTGTATTTTTCAAAGCCAGCGCGCCTAAATCGTCTGTTTTTGTGTAATCTGTCAATTCTACATTTACATTTGTAATCGCGTTATTAACAGCATTGGTAACTTCTGTTTTTGTCGCGTAAGCCGTCAGGTCTTCCGGTTGAACAGCGGTATCTGCTTTGCCACCTTGCGCGACGGTCGCATAATTTGTAGAAGACAAATTAATCGCATTCTGAATCAATGTCAGAATTTCTGCCGTGGTTGAATAATCCGTCAGATTAGCTGCGTCACCGGTATCACCTTTGTCACCCTTTTGACCTTGGATACCCTGCGGACCTTGCAGATCTGCCAGCGCAACCAAATCTTGCCAAGCACCGGACACATCATCATACTTCCACTGAATATGTGTGCCGTCAGATTGCAATAAAACTTGCTTGCCATCGACAACAATTGCAGAAATAACGCCGTCAGTAATATCAATACCGTCACCGGCAACCAAGATATCCTGTTTGTTATCCAACAGATCATCCGTTTCACTTATTGTGTATCTTTCACTATCGGCATCTTGCAATGCATCGATGGTCACACGGATCTGATCAACCTGTTCCTGAATAACAGTGTTGCTGTTATTGTTGTTGCTGGTTGAACTGCTGGAAGCTGGATTTTGTGATTTAATAGAACTGCCGCCTTGGATAGTCTTGCCGCCTTGCAAATAAGATCCCACTGATAATCTGGCCGTATTAGAAGCAGTGCGCGCACTTCCAGCAGAAGCGCCCGTGGATCCCACAGCCTTTGCCGTGGAACCTGTTGTTGCCCTGACCGAACCAGCCCTTGCTGAATTAATAGCAGCGGAACCGGATCTTGCGGCGGCGGCGTTTGATGCGCTGCTGTAAGTGCCGCTTCCACCCAAATTTCTTACAGATGATGCGGCAAACACAGGTGACAAACCAGCCGCGCATAACACGCAAACAACTGACAATCTTGATATTTTTACACTTTTCATCATATCTCTCTATTCACAATACTATCATACTTTGCCGAATCGCGTCAACAATCTTTTTTCTAGAATTCGTATCTAAGACCAACAGATACAGAATTTTCCAGAACCAAACCGATTTTTGTTTCTAAATAATGTTCTGCATAAGGCGCAACATCCTCTACAAATATTCCGCTGTCTTTGATACCGTTCCATCCTGCGATACGATAACGTAGATCAATCACAAAACTATCATCCAGCTTATGAGTATAACCAAACATCAGACCCGCCATTGGTGAAAAGCCCATCTTATCAAGATCGCCATCTTTGAAGCCTGACCAAGAAAGTTTTTGCATTGGCATCGCAGCACCCAGACCACCACCCAAATACAATCCGCTGTTAAAATCATAATAAGCATTTACCAAAGCATAAGGTGTAGAGAATTTAAATTCAAAACCCTGACCACTATCAGAAAATTGACCACCATATCCCAGTTCTAATTCACCACGCCAAAAATAACCAAACTTTTTACCAACGGCCAAGCTGCCACCAAATACAGGTTCAAAAGAATATTTATCTTCGCCTTTGTAACCGACGTCATCAGAATAATAAGTGTTCTTCCAATTCAAAAAGTTTAATTGAGCTCGAATCGTTCCATACCAACCATTCTTTTCTTTATCCGTGTAATTATATGTAACGTTGTAACCATTGGCCCCATCACGTCTTACGTGGCTTGGCGCAGCTTCGGCCACGGATACGGTCAAACCAACCAGCAATAATGCAGATGTCATTTTTTTCATGATACTTTTTCCTCCAAAATTTTACTTAAGTATAACATAAAATACCCCTCCTCGCAAAACCCTAAATTAGCTATTGACTTCTTTTTCTTAAATTTGCTAGTTTATAAAGGAAGGGACTTCCAAAACTTAAGGATTATAATCATGAAAAAATTACTATTTTTAACTCTTGTTTTGGCACTGGCTGCTTGTGGTGGCGTGCGCGAACCAAAAGAATTGGATGGTCAGAAAGCATATTTTGCTTTTGATTCAGCTGAAATTTCTGGGACGGCAAAAAACAACTTATTGGGCCAGTCTTTGTATATGAAGAATCACAAAGATACCAACATTGTGATCGAGGGCCATTGTGACGAACGCGGTTCAACAGAATACAACTTGGCATTGGGCGCATTGCGTGCTGGAAACGCCGCACACGTTTTGACCAAAGACGGTATTGAATCAACCCGCGTTAAAACCATTTCTTATGGCAAAGAAAAGCCGCAGGTCAAAGGCACAGGCGAAGAAGTCTGGGCAAAAAACCGAAATGCGACAACACGTGTTTCAAAATAAAAATTAAACCGGCGCATGCCGGTTTTTAAATATCTGGGACTTGACCATTTGGTGTTTTTCTAATACTATTCAGACGATATGAACCTGTTTTTATATTGTTTTGCAACAAAAAAATTATTTCAGGTTCAAGTAATTTTTTAAACCAATATACAATATTGGATTGAAAAATTAAGAAGAATATGGGATAATTTAGTGTTGCCCCAAAGGGTTCGGGTTAAATTAACATCTGACTGCATGCTTTTGTTTGAATGTATAATATACATCCGGCACAAGACTGTTTGTCGTCCGCCAATTTTCCCGCGAACAAAACAAAATAAAAACAGGTTTATATTGTCTACTTATGGAAAACAATACCGCAATTTCTTTCGCAAACGTCGCCGCATCTTATGATCGCGGGCGTGAAGTTTTGTCTGATGTGTCCTTTAACATCAGCAAAGGCGCATTTTATTTTTTATCAGGTGCATCTGGCGCCGGTAAAACAACTTTGCTGCGACTGATCTATCAGTTGCACAAACAAAGCCGTGGCCAAATTAAATTGTTTGGAAAATCCACAACCGATTTATCCCGCGACGATATCACAGACCTGCGTCGCAAGATGGCTATCGTTTTTCAAGAATATTCATTGCTGTCACATTTATCAGTCTTTGATAATGTGGCACTGCCGTTGCGTGTGCGCGGCATACCAGAAGATAAGACAAAAAAACTGGTAACAAAGTTTTTGGAATGGGTTGGACTGGGTAAATATGCAGATGCAGACCCCAGATCTTTGTCCGGCGGCCAACAGCAGCGCGTATCTGTTGCACGCGCAATTATCGTGCAACCTGAAATCTTGCTGGCCGACGAACCAACAGGCAACTTGGACGATGAAAACGCATCCCGGCTGATGGAACTGTTTATTCAGATGAACAAAAGTTTTGGCACAACAATCATTTTGGCAACCCACAGTCAAAAGCTGATGGATAATTATAAATTCCCTGTGATCCGCGTTGAAAACCACAAGGTCAGTTTTGTCGGCAAAGAAAAAGGGACAACCACCGCCCCTGACGCTGATACCAAAAAAGTCTGGAAAGGTCCAAAACCACAAAACTATTTTTCAGAATTGTCCAAACAATTTGATGAAATCGGGGGTGAATAGATATGCAAATGTTTAAAAAAACTCCTTTGGTATTTTCACTTGTAAAAGAACAATCTTTGTTTATGACGGCGATTATGTCGTTGCTGACATTTTTGGCCGTATTAACACTGGGAATTGCATTGGCAATCGGCACAGGCGTTGCCCGCTGGAATTCACAATGGGATCTGTATGCAACTGTCCAAATTATGTCCGAAGATAATTCGGCTGCTGTGCAAAAGGTTATTAATGATAACCGCGATAAATTATCATCTGTCACAGAAATTCCCAAGGCTGATATGGAAAAAATGTTGCGTCCTTGGATGTCTGGCGGCAGTGGCGCATTGGGCAGCTATTTGCCAAAAATGCATGAAGTTAGGTTTAAAAAGAAATCTGACATCAAACCGGTTGGCGAACAGTTTTCAAAACATGCACGTTTCTTGACACATGCGACTGCACTAAAAAGTTCAACCAGCGCCGGATGGAAAATGATTTGGATTTCAGGTCTGGTATTACTGTTAACCGTTGGCGCAATCGGTGTTTGTATTTCATATATTGCACGCAACACGGCATTACTGCACAGACGCGAATTGGAAATTTTAAATCAGATCGGCGCAAAAGATTCTTTTGTCGCCAGACAAATGCAAATCATCGTGGCAAAGATCTGCGCTGTTGCGGGCTTGGCCGGATTTATTATCGCCCTGCCGATACTGGCGTTGATTCTGGGCACGGCACACAGCGCGCGCGTCGGATTGATGGCAATGATGGGTTTAAACGGCGCCGGATGGACGGCCTTGATTTTGATGCCTGTTGCCATTATCATCTTTTCTATCCGGATCACAAAAAAAACAACTTGCAAAATTCTACAAGACAGCTAGACATATGAGATTGCTTACCCCGTCTTTGTTAATATTAAGCTTGTTCATTTTGGGCGGCGCGGTTTTTAAATCGACCGCACCGACACGTTGCGCAACAATATTACCAGACGACAGCATTTTTGTATTAACAGGCGACGCACGCAGGATTCCATTTGCAACGCGCAAAATACGCAAGGATCCAAAAGCTACCATGTACATCATTGGCGCCGGTGCGTCCAGTAATTACAAATCGGATCGTGTTATTATTGAATCTGATTCAAAATCAACATATCAGAATGCGTTGGCTATTAAACGTATTGCGGATGTTCAAGGTCTGGATCGAATTGTTTTGCTTACCACCGTGGACCATTTCAACCGCGCGAAATATTTAGTCCGATCTGAACTGCCTGACATTGAAATTGTGGCTTGCCCTGCCCCTTTGACAGGGATGCCCGTTGCAAAAAGGTTAGAACGTTGGACGACTGAATATATCAAGTACGTTGGTACTTTGATCGGATTTAAAGAAAGTAAATAAAGAACATAAATAAAAAGATAAAGGGAAATTTATGATTAGAACAATATTGTTTAAATTTGTTTTGGCTGTTTGGTTTATTGCTTGGTCACCATTATTGTTGGCGTCATTGATATCAAAAAGATTATGCCGCACATTTGTGTTGGCTGACGCTTGGGGGGTGTTGTTGTGGGCACGGGTTATTGCTGGCATTAAATATAAAATTCATTATCCACCAAAAGAAGAAAATGGTGTGCCTGTAAAACCAAATGAAAACGATCGCTTGGATGGCAAGGCTATTATCGCCGCAAAACATCAATCGATTTTGGAAATTGCGATCCTGACAACACATATTCCAAATTCATTCTTTATCATTAAACGTGAATTGATGTGGATTCCAATTTATGGCTGGGCATTCTGGCGTATGGGATTACAACCTGTTAA
>JAIRLP010000112.1 GCA_031259365.1 Rickettsiales bacterium | reverse complement strand
GCCATGCTGACAATTGCCGAAATAGAAATCGTCAAAGCAAATGCAAAAAAGATTTTCTTGGAAGTCGCCGCAGACAACATCCCTGCCCGCAAATTATATGAAAAGCAAGGCTATATCGCAATCGGGAAACGTCCAAAATATTATGATGGGGTTGACGCGATCATAATGGAAAAGCAACTATGACAGATAGTATTAAGTTTATATCCGACCAGAATTTTTCACATATTAATTATGAAAAACCGCGTGTAATTATCCTGGGCGGCATGACAGTTGAAACACCGAAACAGTCTGGGTGGTATATATCGCAAATAAAAAAATTATTGGATGAAAATAACATCTCTGGCGTCGATATATATTCTGCACATTATGAATTTGATCCCGACGATAGAATAAAAGAATATATACAAAAATTGCGCGACAAATCTCCAGAAATTTCTATAGAAACATTGGCTCAGATCCTTCAAAAACCTTCAATAAATATATCTAGAAAATTCTTTGATGTGGCTTTGCGACCGAATATAACTGACAAGAATAATCCTGATAAACGTATTGATACAGATGAAGCCATCCAAAACATTCGACGACAAACTTTGTTTATGCATTGTTTCGGTTATAATGTTGCTTCGTTTGCGATTTCACATATTTTGAAACAGGAAATGTTGAATTTTGGATATTCACCGTCTGAAATTTTTAAATTTCAATCCAATATCTTTGGTGTGGCATTCAGCCCGTTCACACCCAAAAAGCTGACACCAGTTCGAATTATGTCTTTTGGTTCAGCTACGGACAAACATCTGTTTCCGCGCACAATTTTTCATAATTACCTGGTGGAAAATTCTGCCGATCTTCCTTTGGCGCTTTTTGATGAAAAATATAATGCATTTTTTACAGCGAAACAACTTCGCACAAAAGAATCATTGGAACATCATTTACTGGGTCTGCCTGCCAAAGAAGTTATACCGTCATCTTTCACAGCTGATGGGGCCGCCATATTTAATATAATGCGAAACATACTGGTAAATGGCATAAAACGTTCCATTCAAGGCGCTGCTATACCTAACAACTTGAAATTAATCACTGATGAAAAGATTGATGTAAATAAAATGTTGCAAGATGGCAAGCAATTTCGTCATTCGCTGGCCAAAGATCTGCGTTCACGCAGACGGCAATAAATCAGTGCTATATTTCACAAACCATTAAAACATCATTGTCTGCAAAAGTGCATACCTTGCGCAATCCGCTTCGTTCCAGATGCCACAACTTTTTGCTTACACATAAAATCTTTTTACCACCCAATTTTTCGATAATTTTAATTCTTTCATCATTCAAGACTTTTCCAAATCCCATGCCGCGATATTTTTCACGGACCATCGCCCAGGCAAATTCCCACACATCAAAATCCAAGGCCGATTTTGCACAACATCCAAATGCCATGACTTCGGTCTCAGCTTCATTCATCAAAATAACAAAACCATATGGAAATTTTTCATCCAATTCACGTGCCAATTCTTCGGCCGATGCTTTGTCATAAACATCTGTTGTGATATCCAACAGTTGTTGATACATCTTTTCCGAGACAACATCCGTTGAATGATAAGTTACTGTTTTATATTTCATTTACAAATTCCAAAACACGTTCATCAAAGATAACGTCACGGGCGCGCAACGGTGATGCTATGTGCATATCCGATGCCTGGCGGGTGCGGGATAATGCAACATAAGTCTGGCCATGCGCAAATGCCCCGCGTGAAATATCAACCACCACAGCGTCCAATGTTTTTCCTTGGGCCTTGTGGATGGTCATGGCGTATCCCAAGGACAACGGGAATTGTTTGTAACTGCCGGTTTCAACCTCGGTCAATTTTAATGTCTCCGCATCAGTGGCATATTCAATCTTTTGCCATTTTTCAGGCTTGATTGTGACAATATCTTGCTTGGCATTTAATAACTTTAATTTTATTTCGCGCGCGCCCAATTCCAAAACCAATCCCATGGCCCCATTTAAACAACCATCACCATATTCACGAACATTGCGGGTAAACATGACCAAGGCCCCGACCTTTAGCACCAATTCCAGCGGACTTGGCACATCTTTTTCATTAAAGTTGCCTGACAATTCGCCGCGATACAGAACTTCTGGTGCATTAATCTGAGACAAACGTTCGGTATTGATACGTTCTGATACCGCGCGAAATGGTGTGATAATAACAGCATTGGCACGTTGAACGGGATCTTCGATTTTACAGTTGTTGAAAAATTCCAAGGCCCCTTCTGCGTCATTATTACGCCAGCGAACCAAATTTTCCAATAACGGCGCATCATTCTGACGATATACCAGATCAAAATTTGCTTTTTTAAAATGAGAGCGCTTGTAAACATGACTGTCAAAGAAGTATGCATTCGCATGTTCATAAGCTTCTTTATAATACTGTTGCGCATCACGGGTTATAACCGGCGGCAACTGGAACAAATCCCCGATCGCCACCACTTGTAATCCGCCAAAAGGTTCGTTGTTACGTCTGGCCTGACGTGCCAAGATATCCATTGCGTCCAGCAGATCCGGTGACACCATCGATATTTCATCAATAATCAAGATGTCTGCTGCGAATAAAATATTTCTTGGTTTGGCCCTCAACTTTAGAAATTCAGGCATAATGAAATCACGCGGCTGAATTTGAAACAAAGAATGAATTGTCTGCCCACCGATGTTCAATGCCGATACCGCTGTTGGACAAGCACATATGATTCGTCTCGACGAAGCGCTTTTTAAATAATTCACGAATGTTGATTTGCCTGTGCCCGCTTGTCCCAGGATAAGCATATTGCTGTTACCGTGTTCGATATTTTCGAATGCGGTCAATTGGGATTCATTTAAAATGGGTGCCAGTAAAGTCATGCTGGACGTTATCATGGCACATTTTCACTTGCGTTGCCAATGAAATAATATATAATATGCACCGGTGTGGGTTAG
>JAIRLP010000104.1 GCA_031259365.1 Rickettsiales bacterium | reverse complement strand
ATAACTGAGATACCTTCGACACAGATGCATCTATCATCTTCTGTGTTGTAAGTGCGTCATATTCTATTAATTTCACATTACCGTTTTGTAATTGTAGAAACTGTAACACAGGTGTTTGTGATTTTGCCGTTGTTGCAATTGGGAAACCTTGGTTCTGCATGATATAAGCTTCCAGTGGCAACTGCGGCATATTGCCCTGTTCTAACTGACTTTTGGATGGGGCGGCGCCTGTTTTAATATCCAAAACAACCCCGTCCCAAATTCTGTCTGCCTTGGCGCGAACATTGCGGCCTGCGATATTTACACTGCCCTTGATTTCAATTCCGGCATTGGAGCCGGATAACAACATTTGTACGATTGCCGACGCTATTTCTACAAAACGCTTGTGCCAGAAATGAAAGATCACACTGCCGCCAGGCAAGATTTCGCGCGCACGTTTATCCAGTTCGGCAACAATTTGATCAGTGGTCCAGCCGCTGGCTTTTTCAATAATGCCGTGCACCAAGTTACCAAAGTCACGCGCATCAGGTTCATGCCAATAATCATCTATTGGATACAAACGCAAAATATGACGCACATAAAAGGCATATGGATTATGAATCAACAATTCCAGTTCTGTGACATAGACATCACTGCGATCTGCTGGCACACGCGGCGCAGAATAATCTAATGGTTTGTATGGAACGTTATCTCGGCTGCGCACAGCGTTCAAAATATCAGCCGCGGCTGATTTGTCTATTCCCTTTTGGGCCACATCCACACGTGAAATAAATCGCGATTCCGTGGTCTGCGATGATCCGGCCGTTTTGCTGCGTAACCAATAGACTTCGCGTCCACAAGACAGATTCATAAAGTCCAATGCCATCAAAGATACTTTTCTGTCCGGCGACGGCAATCCAATCGCATGCGCCATGGCGCGCGGCAGCCAGGAATTTTCATAACCGATGCTTGGGAACATCCCTTCGTTCAAGCCGGTTAAGATGACCACATCTGCTGATTGCATTCTAGATTCAATTGTACCCAATACACACACGCTGGCTTCATCATCCATTGGTGGACGCACAGATACGCCAGACAGTGCATCTGCGACGACGCTGCGTGCATCAGGTAAAGTCAAGATAATCCCATTTTTGAACAATGCATCAGACATTTTTTCCAACGCTTCCCAAACGACTGCGGATTCATCAGAATCAAATTGAAATTTCGGTGTCAAGATATCTGGCATGGCTTCAATAATATTAACGATAGTCTTGAATAGATTAGAATCATTTTGTTTATATAGATTATCAAATTTTGGATTCTTATTTTCGCCAGCGCTTCGCTTTGCGGAAACAGCCCGGGCCCGCATCCCTTCGGTCGCCGACGAATTGAAATAAATTTCATTCGTATCCCGTTTGTCTTCCATCCAATCATCAAACAGATTTAATATCGCGCGGCCCGCCAATGTCATTATGCCACTTTTGCCACCGGAAAAGTCTGCACTGATCTTTCGATTTGCCAGGGCTGCCGCTATACGTTGGTTTCCGGCGGCGTCAGGCGTTATAACCAAAACTGTTTTATTGCCCGCAATGGCGCGCTGGACAATTTCGGCCACGGCTTCGGCTTCTTCGCTTTCGCGGGCACATTCAATTAATTGCGCATGACATTTGGAATTAACCAGACCGCCCATATTCCCAAACGCCTGATTAAAGAAATCAATATCTGATGATCCCATATCAATCACTTGAACATCACGTGGGTCGACACCAATTCTATTAAGAAATTTATATTCGGAATTATACGGATTGGTATCTAATTCAAAATCTGTCGTGCGCCCATCTATCTTGCCTGGTAAAATAATATATCCATTTTCCAGACCGGCAATACAAACCATCAAATCAGCCGTTGCAGGGACGCTGGCCGTTGACCCACAGACAACAACTTTCTTTTTATCATGTAATTGTTTTTGCCAAGCACGAATATCATCGTTACGCTTTTTACTTTGTGTAATTTGAAATTCCGTTTGCATTGGCAGAACACGGGTAACAATATCCAGAAAGTTTGCCTTTTGTTGAAAATGCTTGGCATATTTTTCATCAACCATTTCGGCCCAGTCAATTGTAGAGCCATCTATTCCTTCATTCTCCAGATAATCTTGCATACGCGCCAAATCACGCGCAATCGGTAACGCATTTGAAATTGTTCTTATGTTTGGATCAGCACTTAATAATTTAGACAGAATAACAACGCGTTCGATATTAGAAACAACATCTGGTGCGACAACATCTTCATTATCTTCGGTGTCTTCGTCCGCACCCTCGCCCAGCGCCACAAGCGCCGGCAACAAAACAGCAGACCCGACTTTGTCCACGAACATCTTTTCCACGCTGCGTACCGCGCGTCGCGACGGCAAGAATATAATGTGATCAGAAAAATCAGCGCCACTTTGCTTTATGATTTCCCACAAAGCATCCAACAGTCGCAGCGGATTCGTTGCACAAAAGATATTATGTTTTACTGGCATATGTCCAATATTTCCCGCATTCTGTCGATACCATATTTCTTTTCAGATGAAGTGCCGACGATTTCTTCCATCATTGCAGGATGATCTGTGGCGCTGATTTTCGCCTGATCTTTTTCACGTATTTTTTTATCTTTTTTGGTTAATATAACCTGGTAAGAAATTCCATTACGATCACAAAGATCCATAATATCCAGATCTGATTCTTTGACACCAACGCGCGAATCAATCAAGATAAACAGACGTGTTAACTGACGGCGATTTAACAAATAATCTTCCAGTCTTTCTAACCAGCGAATCTGGTCAACCTTGGACACCTTGGCATAGCCATACCCTGGCAAGTCCACAATCATAACACGATCATTAAAATTAAATAAATTCAATGACTGTGTACGACCTGGTGTTTTAGATGTACGTGCAATAACCCGGCCTGCGATCGCATTGATCAAAGAAGACTTGCCAACATTACTGCGGCCAATAAAGGCATATTCAGGGAACCCGTTTTCTGGTAATTGTGATACTTTTTCAAAACTGCCGACAAATTTTACCATTATGCATCACCTTCTTTTTTGATCAACCGTTTGTATGCTTCTTTTTTCGAAATTCCTGCGCGCGCTGCAATGTCTGCGGCGGCAGATTTCGTAGAACTTGACACCACATCATTGACGATATCACGAATATCCATCTCTGACATTTTTTTATCTGGCGCGCTATCTACCACAATTACGATTTCCCCACGTGGTGGGGTGATAGATAATAATTCAGCAGGATAGCCAATTATTGTTTCTTCAAACATTTTTGTGATTTCACGAACAATCGCAATTCTGCGTTCTGGCATAACGCGAGCCAAAGTCCCGATTGTCGTCATAATGCGGGTTGGGCTTTCGTAATAAATAATCGTATGACGGATTTTATTGTCGTCACGGACCTTTTTTTCATCAAAAAAACCACAGAACGTAAATCTATCTGTTGGAAATCCAGACAACACCAAAGCCGATGTCGCCGCCACAGGTCCCGGCACCACAAATACAGGTAAATCCATGCCACGACATTGGCGCACAATACGAAAACCAGGATCGGATATTCCAGGCATTCCCGCATCACTGACCAGTGCAACAGATTCACCATTTTGGATTCTGGTCGTCAGGTTTGATACCGCATCTTTTTCATTATGTTCATGAAATGATATTTTTTTTGTTTTGATATTAAAATGAGACGCCAGTTTACCAAAAACCCTTGTATCTTCACATGCGATCAAATCCACCATTTGCAAGACTTCGATGGCTCGCGGGGACATATCTCCTAGATTACCGATTGGTGTGCCAACAATGTACAAGCCCGATTGCATTTGAAATCCTTTTATATTATAGTAAGATAATAACAGACAGAATGGATTTTTCAATGTTTATAAAGAGAATTTTTGGACTTTTCACCATCATTTCTGCTCTGGCCGCATGCACGCCCCAGGCTGATTGGTATGGTGAATATGGTGAAATGCCGACGTCAAGTCCGGCGCAAATGCAGAATGATTTCAATTATCCTGAATATGAAATTTACGGACATGGGGATGCGATGTATACCTATGCCCTGACATCTGATCTAAAGAATGTTGCGGTTATGTTGCCTTTGTCTGGTCCAAATTCCGAAGTTGGACGTGGTATAAACACATCCGTTGAAATGGCATTCCTGCAACGTAAATATGACAATGTATCTGTTACCTTCTATGACATTACTGGTAACAAGTTACAGAAACAAAGCATTATCACAAACGCATTGGCGACAAACCCAGATATTGTTATCGGTCCTGTCTTTGCAGAAGATGCACGGTTGGTTCGTGATATGAAGCCTGAATCTTTACCAGTTCTTTCATTTACATCTGATGCATCTGCGATTGGAAATGGTGTTATGACAGTGGCATTGATCCCCGCACAAAGCGTGGAAGTTATTATCAAAGAAATGGAACAAGACAAGGCGACTGGTGTTGTTATTATGGCACCAAAAACCGCATCTGGTGAACGTATGGCAGGTGCTGCGGTACAAGCTGCGAATACTTATGATATGCCAATTGCAGGTTTATTCTATTATACCGAAGGCAATTCAGATTCCATCAAATCGGCTGCACAAAAAGCGTCTATGTATGCCGCACGTACATCTGCTAACACCAAGGCCCGGGAAATCTTGTCAGATATTCTGAACCGCGAGACATTAGTATCTGTGGAAAAATCATCTTTGAATACCCAATTGACGAAACTGGATAAATCCGACACATTAGGCAAAGTACCATATGACGCTGTATTATTCTTGGGCAATGCGGGCGACACAAAAGCACTGGCGTCATTCTTACGTTACTTTGATGTTGCGCCACGGGATGCCCGTTTCTATGGAACAGCATTGTGGGATGGCACAGAACTGTTAAATGACTTTTCTTTTGCAGGTAGCAAATATGCGGCCTTGCCTGCCCAGTCCGAAGACTTTTCAAAATTGTATGAACAAGTTTCGGGGCACAAACCATCTCGTCTAGATACATTTGGATTTGATGCCGCAAATTTGGTAATTGGTATGTTACATTCTTCTAAAATGCCCGCGGCCTATCTGTTGGACCCCAGTGGTTATAATGGTTTAGATGGATTGTTCCGTTTAAAACTAACAGGCGAAAGTGAACGTGCATTGCAGATTGTTGAAATGAACGGCAGTGGCACAGCCGGATTGGCCCGCGCTGCACAAAGAGACTTTTTAACACCCGTTTATAATGTATCCTTGCGTCAGATTTCCACAGCGCAAGAGATGGAACTGACTGGGCCCGGTGTTAATCCAATGAATTACATCAGAATTCCAGAACGTCTGCGTGGTAAATATAAATCCAAAACATATGGTGCAAATACGCGTGTAAATGTCCCTGTACCATCTGCAGCAGAAGAAGTTGTTATTCTGCCCGAAGACGACAGCGATGTGATCACTGATCCAAATTTCCAACCTGTACCTATCGGAACAGTGGATCGCCAGCTGATTGATGATGTCGAAATTTATGAATAAAAACCGGTCAAATGACCGTTTTTTTATTTCCTGACATAACCATCTGCTTGTCGAAGCGGGACAATCCAATAACCACCCATTTTATTA
>JAIRLP010000002.1 GCA_031259365.1 Rickettsiales bacterium | reverse complement strand
TTTCGCGTAATTTTGGTTTATGTGACGGGTAATATATTCATGGTGAGTTATGAGTAAAATCCCGAAATAATCGCCGTGTGCTAGAGAAAACGGCCAACCAAGGCCTTTTCTTCCGGGGGTTCGTATCTCTTGTGGTCCGCCAGGATTCTGGTATTTCGTATGAACACCGCGTATCGCCCGCACACCGCGGGCTTTTTTAATACGATGACTGTGGTAAGCCGGCAATTTTGCCAACTTCGGGGACATCCATCCCAAACCTATACATCGTCCATTTCCGCATAGTCAAAGGTTGAAATTTTATCCATAAATCCGGTCATGCCCCAGCATATTCCGAACGTTTTCAATATGTGTGGATTCTGCATCTATGTTATCACCATTCTTTACAGATTCTTTCAATATGGTTCGTATCTGATTTTCGGTCAAAAAATCGACAGGTTGATTATTGTCTATTATGTCACGCATTACACTCAGAATCCTGTATGGTTTTGCTATAAAAGTACCATTTGGCACAAATGAAATATCACGCAGTTCACAATTGCCCGCAAATAAAATAATTGAATATATTGGAATATTTTCAGATAAATGCTTTCGTAGTGCAGCGATATGTCCAAGATTCTGTTTTATCGGATTATAGAATTTATATTTTTGCCGACCGTATGCCAGAACCTTGGTCCAGTTGGTATGATTACCGTTGCCAAATATCCATCCGCTATAATCTTTAACTTCAAAAACAATCAGTCCGACCTTGGTCATAACGACAAGGTCAATTTGAGAATGACCATTGTATTTTCTAACGTATAAATCATGGAATATATCATCGGCTAGAATTCCGCTTTTCAGAAGCGCCACGACCAAATCATGTTCAGATTTTGTGCCACGATGTGGGCTGGTAACAGATTGCAATAATTCGCGATATATTCTTGCATTCCTTATCTGGCTATAAATTATGGCCGATGCAATGGCAATGAAAATAATTATCAAAATCCACATGATAACTATCATACTTTGTGCAATAAATATCGTCAAGTCATATAGAATGCTTTTTCTTGATCGGTGAAATCTGTACATGTTGATGCAATGTGGAATAATTGTTGCAGGTCGATGTGGGGTGGGATCATGTTGTCCATGATGCTGTTGATGATTGCGGGAGACAGATACATAAGATTCAGATATTTATAAACTGTGCGATGTGCGGTTGCCTCGCCCTCGCGGATTTTGTCGATAGATACGCCAGACATCAACATTTTGTTATATCGCCAACTGTAGCTGAGGGCCCGGATTAAATGGTTTGCATTTTCGGATTTAGTAACGATTGATTTGCCACAGGCCAAATATCGATTTGTGGACACACGATTATTTATAAATATCTCTTTTTCAATAATTATGTCGGCATCGGCAGATAGGTATATTTTATCGGCCGGTTTGTTATTTGTAGTAATGGTATATGTTTCGGATTTGAATTCTGGTGGGATATCAGGTTTTAAAAAGTATGTTAGTTTATTATTAGTATACACAATCTTTTTAATAAAAAATCCCAAGAATTTATCCTTGGGAATTGTGGTTGGCTCAACTGATTTTAACGCCATTATTTTATCGTCTTGCAATATATCAGACAAATCAGAATTCAGCAGATTTCGTATTGTATCAATCGTGATTTTTTCTATATCGCCCGCTGGTAAGTATTGCCCGTCTGCATGATAATACCTGTATCGCTGATTTTTCTTTTTTGATGCCTGATTTTTGAATATATTGCCATCGGCATCTATGATTTTGTTATGCAACATAAATTGACCATGAATACACGCATCTGTATTGCGACGATTGTTTTGGGTCAGCAATTCTTGAACCTGATTAAATATCGCCAATGGCACAATCCCTCGGTGTTGCCCATTAAACTTTTCACCGGTGGCTTTGTTGGTAATTTTACCGACATACAAATGATTGTTCAAAATTTTATTTATCGTATTTTTAGACATTGGTCTACCACCCATGGTTTTGCCGCGGGCTGTTACCCATTTTTTGTTCTTGAATCCGTTCTGCACGGCCCACTGATACACGGCATCCAATGATTGCAGTTCAAGATATTTTTCAAATAGAGCATTAACCAATTCAACCTCTGGTTGATTCGCGACTAATTTTTTATCGATAATATCATACCCCAGGTGTGGTGTCCCGCCAGTCCATAATCCTTTGGCTTTACTGGCACGGATTTTATCACGGACGCGTTCTGCGGAAACTTCGCTTTCAAATTGTGCAAATGATAACAACATATTTAATGTCAATTTACCCATAGATGTTGATGTGTCAAATGCCTGTGTGATTGACACCATAGAGCAGTCGTATTTATCAAATTCTTGCATCATTTTATGAAAGTCGGTTATTGAACGTGACAACCGGTCAACTTTGTAAACCAATACGCATTGTATTTTGCCACCTCGGACGTCTTCTAACATTTCACGCAGTGCGGGACGTTCCATTGTGCCACCACTGATCCCACCATCTGTGTATGTTTTGTAAAATTCCCACCCATTAAAAGCCTGGGATGTTATATATGCCCGGCAAGCATCTTCTTGGTTATGCAAACTATTAAACTCTTGTTCCAATCCATATTCAGTGGACTTTCGCACATATATCGCACATCTAGTTTTTGCCATGTTTAATCCTCGTGTTACATGTCCATTACTGCTTACAAAAGGATGAAAGTCAAGTTATATAAACTTGATTAATTAATCTGGGTATTGTAAACTAATGCTTAGAAAACAAGAGAATTATCAATGAATAATAAGTTTGGTGGAAAAGCTGCTGGGCTAAAAATACTTGAACAGATGAAGGTCCCTGTACCTAAATGGCTACCTTTGGCATATAGTCAGGCAAAGGATCCATCAAATGATATAATAAATGAAATCATTTCGACATTTGGCTCAGGGGCTATGATGGCCGTGCGTTCATCTGCCGCAAATGAAGATGGTGAAGCAAAGTCTTTTGCGGGTGTTTTTGAAAGTAAATTAAATATACCCGCCGAACAAAAGTCATTAGTAGAGGCAATTAAAAGTGTCGTTGCCAGTGGAAATGCTGATCGTGCAATTGGATATGATTCGCAAGAAAATCAAATGGGAATTGTTATTCAAAAGATGGTTAATCCTGTTATTTCCGGGGTCGCATTTACGAGAGCAGTCGATACAGATGGTCAAGATATTATTCTGATAGAGGCTGTAAATGGCCTGGCGGACAAGCTGGTTTCTGGACTTGTTACGCCCACGCAAATAAAGATACCTGTAAAAAATGGAATTTTAGATAATAAGAATATTTCGATTTCGGGTTCTTTATTAAATAGGATTGATAAAATAAATTTACTAATTCCATATATCCAAACAATATCTGATAAATCAAAACAAGATCTTGATCTAGAATGGTGTATTGATGCAGGTGATAATGTATGGTTTGTACAGGCGCGTCCAATTACTGTTCCGGTGTTTATCAAAAACAAATCGAAAAGTTCCGCGATTCCTGTGGTTGTCGGCACTGTTTCGGCGCCTGCGTTTGTTATATCCGAACTTGGCTATGCCAATCATCCGGACGTTATGGAAAAACGATTTTCTGAATTTCCAGATGGCGCAATATTAATTGCAAAATATACCGAGGCGAACTTTGTCCCAATCATGAAACGTGCTTCTGGGATTATCACCGAACAAGGGGGTATTTTAAGCCATGCGGCAATATTGGCCAGAGAACTGGGGATTCCATGTATAGTGAATTATCCAAATGCAACAGATACGTTTAAAACTGGTGATAAAATCGTAATGAATGGATCAACCGGTGAAATTAATGGCGATACCGGAAATGGACAAATTGATGAAAGTACCTGGATTGATGAAGCGTGGACATTTGATGACATGATCAGAATCCCATATAATGATGGATATATTTTTTTAGAGCCATTACCAAACCGGCTAAATGTGCATGCGCCAGCGGTTGACAGCAATGCCGCAGAATTGGAAATGTTTGTCCGTAAGAAATTCGGTGTTGTTCCAAACATTATGCGTGATTGGTTTAAATTCGGTGGGTGGTCAGAAAACGAATTCCGAAAAAAATTACCTAGATATGCAAAATCATTAGAATATGCAAACCGTGTTGCGGCATCTGGTTCTGCCCGTCAGGTGCATAAGTTATATAATGATTGTTTACAAACGGTTAAAAAATATATTCCCTTGGCCATGGGTGCAAAAAATGATGCGGTCAAATTTTATTATAATGAAATAATCATGGGACAATATGTGTTATTAGATGTTATATTCCCACGTGCAATAGCATTGCGTAAAATATATTTTGATACTGCGCATACGTTATATAACGCGGGGGCAACTTTTGCCGATTTATTGGGTGGAAAAAAGATTAAAGGAATATCAAAAAAATATCATGAATTTATCAAAGCAATAGCAGATGAAAGAAATGAAATTTACGAAACATTTGAAAAATTGTATCCTGTTATTGCGAGCTATTGGATGCCAGATACCCAAGATAATATGATGAATGCAGCATTAGATGCAATTGGCGTTCCAAAAGAAAATCGTATATATCTTTATAAAATGTTTTTTGATAATTTATCAAAAGTGAAATCTATTTTATAATTTATGTTCAATTCTTGGTATTATTTACCCCTTTGTTATTCACACCGAAAAAGTCAAATTCAGATACCTTTTTGCCACATATTTCGAGTGCCACGGCAGATAAAGTTTGAAAGATTTTGCCATTATATTCAAACTGAGTTTGACTGATGATTTTGACGCGATGTTGAATGCCCTTGTACATTTTTATAATAACACCACCAGGTCGCATGATATAGTTTGTCTTTTGCGATTTGTCTATGCATTCCATCGGATTTTCAGCATATCTATTTAGTTTTTGGGTCATGACTAGTTAATGTTCAAAGGTCTTACCCTAAACTCTTTTAAGAGTAGTTTATAAATATCGTCATGTCTATGGTTATATCGCCAGACTGATTCGGATATATGAACATC
>JAIRLP010000096.1 GCA_031259365.1 Rickettsiales bacterium | reverse complement strand
GTTGGGAACGTCCGTCAACCAAGGGTGAAGAAGTATTGAATATTCTGACCCATGGAATTGGAATTGGTTTGGCTGCTGCTGCATTAACATTGTTGGTTATATTCGCAGGGTTAAAGGGTGACCCATGGGCAGTTGTATCATGCGCCATCTTTGGGGCAACAATGTTCACATTATATTTTGGATCAACAATGTGTCATGCAATGACAGGTAAAAAATCAGAATGCTTTTTCGAAGTCTGGGACAGTATTGCTATTTACGCTTTGATCGCAGGAACGTATACACCATTCTTGCTGGTGAATTTACGTGGGCCCTTGGGATGGACAGTATTTGGTATTCTGTGGGCGATTGTAATATTCGGCGCAGTCAAGAAAATCCAAAGCCCAAAACGTCAGCCAAAATGGATGGTTCTGTTGTATCTGATTATGGGTTGGGCATTAGTCTTTATCTTGCCAGCAATGATTAATCATATCCCAGCGCGCGGTATGTGGTTTATCTTGGCAGGGGGATTATCCTATTCATTGGGTGTTATTTTCTATCTGTGGAGAAAGCTGAAATTCAGTCATGCAATTTGGCATTTATTTGTAATCGGTGGAACGGTCTGCTTTTTCTTCGCGGTTCTGTTTGGCAGTATTATCGATTACGTCGGTTGATCAGGATTAAAAACAAACCGTCGGCAACGGTGGTTTGTTGTTGATTTCCGGGATGCATAGTCCTATAATAGGCGGGATATGAAAAAATTGTTTGTAATTTTCACAACAACTGCAACAACCCCTTTGGGGGTGTAATTTCTATTGCGCAAACGCGCATCATCAGTATAATCAATTAAGTTAAAATAATATCAACAGCGTCGGCGTTTGTATGCGGACCTGTAATACAAGGAAATATAAAATGTCAGATAATAAATATTCAATCGACTATGAGCCAGCAAGCCAACAGGCGAGCGCAGTGAGCAAAGCGAACGGGAAAGAATGCCTAGCAGCGCCTTACGCGATAGAACAGATTCGTCACAGCCTGGCGCATGTTATGGCGGCGGCCGTTCAGAAATTACACCCAGATGTAAAGTTCGGGGGGGGGCCGGCTGTTGAAAATGGTTTCTATTATGATTTTGATACCCAATATCGTTTTTCCGAGGCTGACTTTGCAGCAATTGATAAAGAAATGAAGGCACTGATTAAATCAAACGGTAAAGTTGTACGCAAAGAAGTGTCTTTGAATGAAGCCAAAGAAATCTTCGCCAACCAGCCATACAAGATGGAATGGTTGAACGAATATGACGAAGCGGGCGAACAGTTGTCAGTCTATGACTTTCGTGGATTCGTTGATTTGTGCCGTGGACCACACGTAGAATCATCTTCGGCGTTGCCGCGTGATGCATTCAAGATTCGTTCTGTTGCTGGTGCTTACTGGAAGGGCGATTCGAAGAACAAGATGTTGCAACGTATTTATGTTGATGCATTCCAGACAGCGGAAGAATTGGCAGAATTCTTGAAAATGCAAGAAGAAGCAGCTGCACGCGATAACCGTAAATTGGGCAAGGAAATGGATCTGTTCCACTTTGAACCAGAATATGCACCTGGTGCAGTGTTCTGGCATGACAAAGGCTTTAAGATGTACCGTCGTTTGATTGATTATATCCGCATGCGTCAGGAAAAGGCAGGTTATTTAGAAATTTCCACACCATCTGTTATGGATCGTTCTTTGTGGGAAGTTTCAGGTCACTGGGCAAAATATGGCGAACATAACTATTCAGGTAAAACTCAGGATGGAAAAACTTTCTGTGTAAAGCCTATGTCATGTCCAGGCGGTATGTTGGTGTTTGGTCACGGCCAAGTGTCTTATAAAGATCTGCCTATGTATGTGGCTGAATTCGGCAAGGTTAATCGTTACGAAGCTGCAGGTGGTCTGCAGGGTATCTTGCGTGTACGTGAATTTACACAAGATGACGCCCATATTTTCTGCACAGAAGATCAGTTGGAAGCGGAAGTTGTCAAAGTATTGCGCTTTATCAAAGACATCTATGCAAAATTTGGATTTGATAAAATTTCTATGAAATTGGCAACCAGGAAAGAATCTGAATTCCGTATCGGTGATGATGCAATTTGGGACAAAGCCGAAGGCGCATTAAAAGCAGCATTGGATAAGAACGGTATTGAATATGAAATTGCCGAAGGCGATGCAGCATTTTATGGTCCAAAAATTGATAACTATCTAAAGGATTCTATGGGACGCGTATGGCAGTGCGGAACTGTGCAGTTGGATATGACTGTGCCAGAACGATTTGACCTGTCTTATATTGGTGAAGATGGCGAAAAGCATCGTCCAATCATGTTGCACCGCGCTATGTTGGGTTCTATTGAACGCTTTATGGGAATCTTGCTGGAATCAACAGGCGGTAACTTGCCATTGTGGTTGTCCCCGGAACCTGTGGTGGTTACACCGATTTCTGAAAAATATAAAGAATACGCAGGCGAGGTTATAGATATGTTAAAGCATGCTGGCGTTTATGTTGGCAGTGATATGCGCGACGAAAAAGTTAATTACAAGATTCGCGAATTGTCTTTGGCAAAAACTCCTATTATTGCTGTTGTTGGTGAAAAGGAACAAGCTGACAAAACTGTCACACTGCGTCATTTGGGTTCTGAAAAGCAAGAAACAATGTCGCTGGATGCATTTGTAAATCAAATGAAGCAGGCGATTCAAATGCCAGAATAAAAGCAGGGGTTGTTTGCAATCCTTGTCTTTTTCTGTAAGATAAATGAAAAGGGGAAGAAGATATGAGAAGAATTATTGCAGTTATGGGATTATTGTCTTTGGTGGTTGCGCTGGGCGCATGTTCAAGAACTTGTGAAACAGAACCAATCGTTGAACAGAATCATAAATTGATAGTTCCAAAAAAATTCGTTTAACAGCCTAAAAAAAAATTGATTGTTTATGTAAATTTAAAATATTCATTTCTGATTGATGACACAATATCCGAATCGTTCATATCTGTCAGATAGATAACCGCCTTTACCACATTATCAATCCCCGCCCCCGCCAGGCAAAGTAAGTTGTCTA
>JAIRLP010000069.1 GCA_031259365.1 Rickettsiales bacterium | reverse complement strand
GATAAATTAAAAGAAGAAGGTTTGTTATAATGGCGCGCAGAAATTCCAGAAAAACGAGCGGGGAAATATCGTTAACGCCAATGATTGACGTCATGACGGTGTTGTTGGCGGTCTTTATGGTAACAACCCCTATGATGACCACTGGTATTGATTTGGATTTGCCAAGGGCTGGGAAATCCGCGATGACTGGCCACGATCATGCGATTCAAATCAGCGTTGATTCCGCCGGGCGTTATTTCCTTGGGGCAAATCAGTTTGAACGCGACGACATTGTTAAAAAGGCTGTCGCCATGCGCAAAGAAAATTCAGAACTGACAATCATGATCAATGGCGACAGCAAGGCTGATTATGGCGCTGTTATGTCCATGATGGGTAAATTAAAGGACGCGGGTTTTCAAAAAGTTGGGCTGCGCACCAAATTGGATAACTGATTTATGATTTAGGATTTATAAATTATGAATTCACAAGATTTAAAATTTCGCACAAAGAGCTTTGCTTTAAGAATCATAAAATTGGCCGAGGCTATGCCAAAAACAGTTTCTGGTCGTGCCGTTGCCAACCAGATAGTTCGTTCTGGAACATCAGTGGCTGCAAATTACAGGGCTGCATTACGTGGACGTTCAAGGCAAGAATTTTTGTCAAAGATAGGAATTGTTGTAGAAGAAGTAGATGAAACGCTTTTCTGGTTAGAGATAATACTTGAAGCTAAGTTAATAAAAGAAAAACAATTACAAGAGTTATATAAAGAGGCAGATGAATTGGTTTCGATATTTTGTTCAATATCCAAAACGACAAAAAATCATAAATCATAAATCAGAAATCATGAATGAATAACAAACATTTCTCTTCAGAAAACCTTTTGTTGTCTGCGGTTGGACACTTGGCTTTGGTCGCGGTTATGGTGACATCTTTTGCCATTGTGGTTGAACGCGCTAAATTGGTCACCCCAGATCGTATTGAAATCACAGAAATTGATTTATCCCAGGTAAAGATCACGCGTGATGAAACAAGTCTTTACAATACGGCCATTCCAACGGTGAAAGAACCCGAGAAGCCTGTGCCCCAGGAAAAGCCAAAGGCCGAGCCCGAAGCCGAACCTCAGGGCGAAGACAAGCCGATTGAAACACCAAGTTTGGTGGATAATGAAAAACCAAAGAAACAAGAAGATAAAAAGGTCGAAGAAACACCCGCGCCAAAGAAAAGAACAGTTGTTCGTATTAACCGTGAAACTGTATCTTTGAACAGAACAATGACAGTGTCAGTTGTTGATGCTTTGCGTGTTGCGCTGACCCGTTGTTGGGTGGTTGATACAAATCGGACTGATATTGCAGATATTCGCGCCGTGGCCCACTTAACAATGTACAAGAATGGAATGGTTCGCGATATGTGGTTCGAATCGGCTGCGCGCGCTGATCATGATCCGGCTTTTGCTTATGTGCTGGATACAATCCGCGGTGCGTTGAAAACATGTCAGCCGTTCAGCATGCTGCCAGCCAGCGAATTTGATCACTGGGAAAAGATCCAACTGACTTTTTATCCGACCCAGGGAAAGATCATGTAATAAAAGCATGTTCAAGAAATCGACCTTTGGGTTGATTTTTTTTGCCCAAATTTCTAATATAAACGAAGGTTTTTTATCCTTGAAAAGTGGTTGTAGAAGTACTATGATTAGTTAACAAAAAAATAAATGATAACTGCCTGATCCAACTGTTCCGTTGCTTTTGATGTTGACAAAAGGCAAAAGGTCAAAAGGAATCCTTGTGAAAAAACCGGCTGATTATTTTTCAAAAAATTGGGGCGATGCAACAGTATCTTTTGTTGCAGAGGCATCTTCTTTGGGAACTGTAAAATGGCAAAAGCATCCGGAAAGCAAATTCCATATTCCGTATATTTCGTTGGGTAACGGTGCTGACAAAGTCGTTATTAATTCGGGTGTGCATGGTGCCGAAGGTTATTTTGGCAGTGCAGCCCAGTTGATGATCATTCGTGAATTAATTCCAAACTTACCGGCTGAATTTTTCAAGAAATACACCCTTGGTCTGATCCATGTCATTAACGGCTGGGGAATGGAAAACGGCATGCGCGAAGTTATGGACGCAAACGGTGGTCTGGTTGACCTTAATCGCAATTTTTGCATTGATTTTTCTAAACCCGAATCATTGCCGCAGAACGAACTTTACAAGCAAGCGCATGACATATTGATGTCTTCGCCAAAGCCAATTAATGGTGTGTCCAAGTATGATAGATTACGAATTTTTCGCAAAGAGCACCCAGATGTCTGGGCGGCGATTTCCAGGGGTCAGTATTATGAACCTTTGGGATTGTTTTACGGCGGCAGTTATGCATTGCCAGAAAACCATATGACGTTGGCGATATATGATGAAATCATGAAAGATGCTGCATCTTTGACATCGATTGGTCTGCATACGGGTGTTGGCCGTTATTATACGGGTTATGGCAAAACAGACAAAAGTTTGTTGGTCTCTCATCCTTTGGAACATGAAAACACCCAAAAGTTTGCCCAATTGGCTGGCGATACAGCTGCTATTGTTCCATATGATGGCCCTGCTTTGCTGGGTGATTTGGTGGATGCCTTGGAAGTCAGATATGAACATATGAATATTCCTGTTTATACAGCGGATTTTGAAGTTGGCACTGATGAAACTCCTAATCGTTCCCGTATCTTAAAATTTATGGATCGTGGAAATGCCAGATATGAAATGATGGCAGTTAAAGAAAACAAAGGCAAAAAAACAGGTCAGAAAAGGATAAAGACTGAAACCGCAAGAAACTTGTTATTGGGCTGGCATTATGCAGATGATGAAGTCTGGCAAGAAAGCGCATTAAATAATTCGCACCGCTTTTTTGAAGAAGTCTTTAAAAATCTGCAAAAAACGTTATAAAATGCGCCTTTGGCGCATTTTTTATTTGGGGTTGTGGCTATTTTTTCCCCTTGCAACGCGTATATTGTTTTGTATATAATACGGAAGCAAGTATACTTTTATTAGAGAGATTGAGAATGGTGCCACGACCATATTTTCTGCGTTTTTTCGCATCCTTGTTTATGATATTTTTTGTCGGGTCTGCGCTTGCGGCTGGGTATTCATGCCCAAGTTACAAGAAATATACGTCCTGTGCGTCTGGTTATTATATGACCGCAAGCGGCAGTTACAACGGAACCCCTGCGGTTGGTAATGCTTGTACTGCTTGTACGTCGGGATGTACCTGTGCGGGTAACACCGCGGCCCCAGTTTGTTCGGTTACCTGTGCGTCTGGTCAATATCTAACTGCGGCCGGCACTTGTGCGACCTGTACGGCAGGATATTATTGTCCAAGCACCAGCAAGACCTATACGCCAAATGGATCAATCCAGGGCCGCACAGCGTGTCCATCCAGTTATACATCTGTGTCCGGATCGACCAGCATAAACAGTTGTTATTTATCAGTTGCAGCCGGTAAGGTTCGCAGTGGCACAAGCGGCACAAGTTTGACGACATGTTCGGCCGGAACATATAGGGCCGCCCACAGTGCTTATTACGGGTCAAGCTATTCATGCAATGCATGTACTGGTCGCACGCAATACAGCGGCTCTGGCGCCTCTGCTTGCTCTACGGTTTCCAGCGGCTATTACACAACTGGCTGCACCGGCAACGACAACTGTACCGGGCAATCGCAGTGCACAGGGAAGACATATTGTGTCAGCGGGGTGCAAAATGAATGCCCTTCGGCCACGACCGCGGTACGCACAAGCTTCCCTTCTAATTACTACAGCCCAACCGTAACCAGCTCAGATGTTCAAAGTGCAAATGGTCGAACTGCCATAACCGCATGTTATGTTTTGACTTGGTTTAGTAATGTTCGTGGTGGCTTGTATGAATATGCCAGTTATAACAGCTCTACATCGAAATATGATGCAACATCGTCGTATGGCTGGCACAAGGTTACCGCGGGATATTACCTGACAACCAAGGCGGGTTGTGGTTCCTATGCGTATTATCAGGAATCTAAAGAATGTCCGGCAGATTCTTATTGCCCAGGGAAAAATGAAGTTTCATGTGATTCAGGTAATGCTGCCACGGTACACACAACGAACTTTGGTCTAGAATCTTGTCCTGCAAGCTATACTGCAAATACGGCGACAAAAAAGACTGCTATATCACAGTGTACAATCAGTGTGGCTGCTGGTAAGTATATAGCCAGTGCAAATACTACATCGGGCACAAGTTGCGCAGCAGGCACGTACAAGGCCGCGCATACTGTGGCCTATGGCTCGACATCGTCTTGTGGAAATTGTGCGGCAAATACATATAGTGCTGCTGGTGCTGGTTCCTGTACAGCATGTACAAATTTGGGCAGCAACTATACGACTTCGGCTGCTGGTTCGGCTTCGACAGGTTGTTATATCCCATCGTCTATCTTGATAGCTGGTAAATATATTGCAGCCGCGAACAGCAATACCATCAGTACTTGCGCTGCTGGTACATTTAAAGCCGCCGGAACATATTATTATGGTGCCGCAGCCCAAAGCTGTGCAACATGTACCGGCACGACTTATTCTGCTGCGGGTGCTGGATCATGTACAAATTGTCCAACTGCTACGAATGCAACAGATGTTGTTTCGTATTCATATTGGAATACAGGTCAAGACAACGATCATACAACCAGAGAGGGATGTTACGCAAACTTCAAGGCCAAGACATTGACGAATGGCAGCATGACGGCGTATCACTGTTATGTCGACCAAGATGCAAACAGTTATGGGATTGTCGCCAGCGGCAAAATCTGTTGGGTAAACACATCAGAATTGAAATGCAATGGCGGATACTATAACGCGGCGGCGAATAGCGGCGAAACCCAGCCAAGCGCGGCTACATTGGATGCTTTGTTCAACAGCGCGTGTGTCGCTGTTGGCGCTGGGTATTGGTCTGCTGCGGATGTTCTGACCCGAACAGCGTGTCCGTCGGGATATACAGTCGGTCCGGCGACGGCATCGGCTCAGAATCAGTGCGCGATCAGTGTGGCGGCAGGCAAATACTTGGCAAAGGCGACAGAGACAACTCAAACATCATGTGCGACGGGAACGTACAAAGCGGCGCATACGGTAAACTATAATTCGACCAGTTCATGCACAGCATGCGCGGCTGGGACTACGTCGCCTGTGGGATCCGACGAGGCTGGCGACTGTGGCAGAAAATTGCACGTGGGCAATAACGCGTTATACTTGCGAAGTGTCAAGAAAACGACACCGTCGTTGAATATTAAAATTGACGGTACAACCTTCTATGGAAACATGTCTACTGCGACCAAGTGCAATCTGCGGATTAATTCAGGCGGAACAAAATATTCCGTTTATGATGACAGTATGTAAAATACAAAACCGTCCATTTGGACGGTTTTTAAATTCAAGGCAGATAAGCGATAAGCCGGATTCTGTTCCACGTTTCCGTGGCAAGCATAATCAATCTGCACATTGTGTTGCCACAAGTGTCAAGCCTTCTACCCGTTCTCAATCTGGGACCGAATATAGAGAACCTATTTGAAGTTGCTGCACATAGAGATTGCCCGTTTCACCTGAATTGAATCAGCTCGTCTCTGTTGCTCTGATCGTCGGGTCGCCCCGCGTGGCCGTTAGCCACTATGTTGTCCCATGCAGTCCGGACTTTCCTCGGACGCTTGTCCGCTATGCTTTTGCTTATCTGCGTATGAAATTTTATCAGGTAATTTGCGTATTGCAAGAAAAACGTCAGCGATATTTAATTATTTTTTTTTTGCGCCCTGCTTTTTTGCAGCATTTAATGCATGACGCAAAGATGTTTCAGCAATCTGACGGATCTTGGCCGCAAATGTGCGCATATTCATTGCGTCTGCCACCGAATCCCCAAAAACCTGCGCTATGTATTCAATTTGGGTCGGCGCAATAACATACACATCACTGGAAATATCAGATGTATTTAACTTTTGAACTGGATCTTTCATGTTTCTATTCCTGCTGTATAAATAATCAATCTTTTCCCCTGTATTAGAACAGAAGAAATACGAATTTTAACAAAAAAATTAAATTTCCTGACCAAATCACTTGTTTGTTAAACTTTCAGCATTATATCATAAAGAGTCTTGACCGCAACCATCAAAATTGGTATAAAAGGCGGGATAATAAAGGAAAGTAAATGTTAAAAAACGTGCTTGGTAAAATCTTAGGCTCGGCCAATGACAGAATTGTCAAATCTTATGATAAAACAGTTTCTTTGATAAATGATCTAGAACCAAAATATCATGCGATGACAGATGAACAGTTGCGTGAACAAACCAATGAATTCCGTAACAGACTGGCCGATGGGGCACGCGAAAAAGATATTCTGGCCGATGCTTTTGCAGCCGTGCGCGAAGCTTCTATTCGTGTAACAGGCATGCGCCATTTTAACGTACAGATGATAGGCGGTATGGTTTTGACCAACGGTCATATCGCTGAAATGAAAACTGGTGAAGGTAAAACACTGGTTGCAACGTTGGCATTGTATTTAAAAGCTTTGCACGGCAAGGGCGCGCACTTGATCACAGTGAATGATTACTTGGCTTCTCGTGATGCCATGTGGATGGGACAGATATATCAGTTTATGGGAATGTCCATTGGTATTATCCAACATGACATGACAGACGACGAACGCCGCGAAGCTTATGCGTGTGACATCACATATGTTACTAATTCTGAATTGGGTTTTGATTATCTGCGCGACAACATGAAATTCACAAAAGAACAGCAAGTATTACGCCCATTGTTTTATGCTATTGTTGACGAAGTCGACAGCATCTTGATTGACGAAGCCCGTACCCCATTGATTATTTCTGGCCCATCGGAAGACACCAGTGAATTGTATGCAAAAATCGATTCTATTGTTGCCCGGTTGCAACCAGATGATTACAAAAAAGATGAAAAAGATCGTCATGTTACATTGACCGAATCCGGTGTTGATACCGCAACCCGCATGTTGAAAGAAGTTGGCCTGCTGGAAGGTGAAAACTTATACGCTTCCGAGAATGCAGCATTGGTTATGCATATTCAGCAGTCCTTGTTGGCGCATCACCTGTATCAAAAGAATGTGAACTATGTTGTCCGCAACGGCGAAATCATTATTGTTGATGAATTCACAGGCCGTACAATGACTGGCCGTCGTTTCGGCAAAGGTTTGCATCAGGCAATCGAAGCCAAAGAACACGTCGCAGTGCAGCCTGAAAACCAAACAGTTTCATCTATTTCTTATCAGAACTTATTCCGTCTGTATCCCACATTGTCAGGTATGACTGGAACAGCTATGACCGAAGCGGCTGAATTTGAAGAAATTTATAAATTGCGCACGGTTTCTATCCCAACAAATCGCCCGGTTGCACGTGTTGATCATCATGATGAGATCTATCGTAACGGGGGTGAAAAATATGATGCCATTGCTGCGCAAATTCAGGGCTGTCTTGATCGCAAGCAGCCTGTGCTGGTTGGTACCGTGTCTATTGAAAAATCCGAAGAACTGGCTGCTGTGGTGCGTCGGAAATTGGGGATTGAACCGGCGGTTTTGAATGCAAAACATCATGAATCCGAAGCAAGAATAGTGGCCCAGGCGGGTGCGCCAGGCGCGGTTACAATTGCAACTAATATGGCTGGTCGTGGTACCGATATTAAATTGGGTGGTAACGCCGAAGATTTGATCAGTGATCTGGACCCAGAATCACCAGATTTTGAAGAAAAGAAAAAAGCAATTTATGACCAGATTGAAAAGAATAAACGATTGGTACTAGACGCGGGTGGTTTGTATGTGATTGGTACGGAACGTCATGAATCCCGTCGTATTGATAACCAGTTGCGTGGTCGTTCGGGTCGTCAAGGTGACCCGGGCGATTCCAAGTTTTTCTTGGCATTGGATGATGATTTGATGCGTATCTTTGGCGCGGCTCGTCTGGATGGCATGCTGACAACATTGGGATTGAAGACTGGCGAAGCGATCAAGCATCCCTGGATTACTAAGGCTTTGGAAAAGGCTCAGAAACGCGTAGAAGCCAGATATTTTGAATCCAGAAAAGAATTGTTGAAATATGATGATGTTATGAACGAACAACGTAATGTTATTTATAAACAACGTGACGATTTAATGACATCTGAAGATTTGACCCCGTTGGCCCAGGAATTGATTGGCGACGTTGTGGAAATGATTTGCGAAAACAACATTCCTGAAAAGTCACATCCGACAGATTGGAATACATCAGGTATCCATAATGCGATGATAAGAACTTTTGCATTAGATATCACAGACATTGAAAACTGGAAAACTGATGAAACCATTACAGAACAAAAAGCATACGAAAGCTTGGTGAACTTGGCGCGCAGCCGTTACAGCTATCAGGCAGAGCGTTATGGCCAGAAAATGATGCAGGATGCATCCCGTCAGATGATGTTGGGTGCGTTGGATTCTGTATGGAAAAAACATCTGCAACAGATGGATTACTTGCAGACTGGTATTGGATTGCGTGGATATGCTCAAAAGAATCCTTTGTATGAATACAAACGTGAATCTTTGGAATTGTTCCGTAATACAATCAATAACTTTAAATTGATGTCTGTGTCTTATATCTGTCGCATGGAATTAACACCAGAAGACATTGAAGAAACTGCTTCGGCTCGCGCAGAACATGATGCTTCGTTAAACCGTGCAGATGCGGTTGAACGTCGCAATGATCCTTGTTCATGCGGTTCTGGTTTAAAATATAAACATTGTTGTGGAAAACTAAGCTAGGGCGTGTTGGCATAAATAAAACCGGTAATGAAAATTACCGGTTCTTTTTCCCAAGGATTATTGTCTTGAACGATGGATGTTGATGTGATATAAATTTATTCAAAAATTTAATACTTGTAAATTTTAAAAAACATAGGTGAAATATGTCATTTTTTGCGGGGAATCTTATGGCCTGCTTTGTGCCGGGTACAGAAAACAGAAGAAAAGTCCGTTCTTGGGCAGTGTTGAATACGACAAGACCATCAATCAAAAGATTTATTCGCGAAGCTTATGGTGAAAAGATCACTTCAATCAAGCCAATTCGTCAAATCACCTTGAATCGAGTTGTTTATTTGGTCAACGACAAGTATTTTGTAAAGGTCTTCCGCAATGTGACTAATAAACAGTTAAAAGACTTTGAATTCTTGGCAAATTATATACGCCCGTTTATCAGTGTTGACATTCCAAGGGTTGTGGTGGACAGAAAACATGCGATTTATGCCTGTAAAAAGGTGAATGGCCGTTCTATTTATGAATTTTCTAGGGATGAAGTTCTTCAATACGAAAAGAAATTGTTGAAACAGTTAAAAGAAATTATCGAAGAACTGCAAAGCATTGATGTTAAAAAAATCCCTAATTATGAAAGATATATGTACAGTATGCAGTTGCGCACCAAAGAAAAGCCAACTTCGACACCAACAATGCTTTTGGCGCACTTTGATTTAAATGAATCTAACTTTTTATATGATAAAGATATGAATATAATTGCGATTATTGACTG
>JAIRLP010000008.1 GCA_031259365.1 Rickettsiales bacterium | reverse complement strand
AAGTCATAGAAAGTGCATCTTTGATATAGCAAGAAACAGCGTCAGCCGTCTTGGCGCCTTCGCTGATACAGATAATTTCATAATCCTGGATCATATGCAGATTATACAAAGGACGATTGTCAGCAATCGCACCTGTTTTCCAAATCAATTTATCGCCAAACTTATCCCACTTCATCGGCAGCACGACTTTCTTGCCATCCGGCAAATTCAAACGGCAATCATACATAATTGGACGACCATTCTTATCATGATAAGCCCATTTTTGATCAATGTTATAATATTGATCAATGTACCATATTTGTTCTGGTGCGGGTGTTCCAGCGGGTGGGACAAGGTAGCCAGATTTTTGTTTCTGAACAATTGGCGCGGGTGTTGGTGTATAAGTTTCTGTGGCGAAAAATCCACCATCCCAATCAGACAGGAATTTGGCTGCTTCTATCAAGTCTTTGTTATCGTTGCGATTAAGATTCTTTGCATGCATCACCAAGCTTATAACACCCTGGCCAGATTGACCCGTCGCGAAATCGGCAAACTTTCCATTTACAATATTATAACTGAATGAATCACCAGCTTCGGCATCTTCTGGATAAAGTGACGAACGCTTGTATTCTTTACCGTGTAGTCTGCCGCCCTTTAAAAATCTTTCCAGGAATGAAATTAATGTCTGGCTTGTGAAATGTGCATCTATCTTCTTGAAATCAATACGTTCAAATTGTCGGACTGGCTGTGCCGGTTTTACATTCTTTTTAGCTGCCGTTTGAACAGCTGGTGCTATTTCAATCTTGGCGGGTTTGATATCATAAGGAACCTGGGCCTGGAATATATCCAATTGTTTTGCTTTTGGGTTCAATGTGCCTTGTTTTATCAGTGGTAAATTGAATTCAGTGACGACTTTGTTTGGTCCCAGAATTTTACGTTCAACGAATTCACCGTTTGCATTCAGGGTCACAGGCTCGTTAACATAAGCCTGAAAATTATCGCCATATAATGCCTGGTTTTCAAATAATATTTCCGCTTCGATTTTACTGATTTTCTTGGCCAGTTCTAGACTTGGTTCATGTGAATATTCCGTGTGCAGGCCGCGCAGTTTTTGTTGGTATCCTAATCTGCGCAAATGACAGAATTTGTCGTCTTTGCTGAACAAAGTCACCGATTTCCAGAAATCAATCGTGCCGGGTATTTCTTTTATCTTTTCCCCAGATTCTTTGTCTAACTTTGTCCGGCCGTCGCCGTTTCGTACTTGCTTGACAGTTTTAAAGGCTTCTTTGTACTGGTGTTGATTTGTAAACTTTGGGGAATGCATAAAGTCAAAGCCATATTTTGATTTCTCGACATTGACGGCAATCAGCCCCTCGCGCAATGTATTAAAAAATTTGCTGATTAAATTTTCAAACCATTTGTTTTTATCTTTTGGCGACGTGCGTTTATGTTCGGACTTTGCAAAGTCACAGAATTTGTTCACTGTCCAGATTAACAGAAATGTCTTGTCAGGACAAAGATGGCTGCTGGGGTTGGCCGGCGCGGTAATGCGCCTGTTGTTCCATTCCAGTCGACCTGTCTTGGGATTTTTGACACGTTGGAATCCGTTGTTTTCCAGAAATTGATGATATTCTTCTTTGAATGTTTTCTTGGCAAAGCCTTGGAACAATGTATCGAAGATAAATTTCTGTTTCAATTGTTCTGCGGATGTTTCCGTAAAATATTCTTGCAACTTGTCAGCAATAGCCTTGCGTTGCGTGTCGGTGACTTCGTTCACATAAAAGCGCTGTTTGTGATATTCAATTTCGCGGTCAATGGATGCTTGGTCTATGTTGTATTTCATATAGCGCATAATAACCAAGCGCAGATTTTCCATTGCTTTGGAATATTCGCCGCGCAGCGATTCTCCGCGTACCCGCATCCAAGTATTATAGACAAGCTCTTCGCAATCTGCATAAGGATGCGAGAAGAAGTAATCGGCAAAAATAAGACGCATTTCAGATTGAAAATCTTCTTTGCTTTTGTCTAGATTTGTTTTAGTCGGCTCTACCAATAATTCTTGGCTTATGTCGGACTGAAATGAATTTGATCGATCCAGCAAGGTTGATACAACGCGCATCATCGCATATCTGGACAAGTGCAGGTTGCGTGTCGGAAACAGGTATCCAGGAACAGCTTCTTTGCGAGAGAAGTTAATATGCCCTTCAGGAATTCTGCAGGTCTTGGTCAGGAAATGCAATGTTGCTTCGCGTGTTGTGACCTGGAATTTGGGCGCAATAATTCCGATAACAGAATCAAAAGTCCAGGTGTCGTGGCCATGGAATTTTGTTTGTGCGTCCGTCAGTTTTTTAAACAAATCTTGGAACAAAGGATTTTGTGATTCAGGCTTGGAATAAGCAAAAAAACGATAGGGTAAATTAAGGGTCAAATCATTGAAAAGTGAATTATATTGACCGTACAATAGTAATTGACGTTGCTTTTCAATTTCTGCAAGATTTGCGGTCTTTTTGGCTGACATGACAAAATTCTATACTAACAAGACTTATTGTCAATTAAATTATCGCTCAAGTGCCAGGGATGTACCTTATCTAGACCGTCGCCCCGGCATTGAATTGTTTTGACAGTTATTAAATGTC